>DATJYK010000287.1:0-1229 GCA_035578005.1 Terriglobia bacterium | reverse complement strand
GTGCAGGCACTGCCGGCGTACCTGCGTGAACATTGGCCGGCGATCAGGGCCACGCTGCTGGGTGGCACGTTCAAACCACAACCTGTGAGACGGGTGGAGATACCCAAGCCGGACGGAGGCGTGCGCAAGCTCGGCATTCCGTGCGCGCTGGACCGCTTCGTCCAGCAGGCGGTATTGCAGGTGCTGCAAAGGCAGTGGGACCCGACGTTCTCGGATGCCAGCTATGGCTTCCGCCCGGGACGCTCGGCACATCAGGCCGTGGCGCGCGCGCAGGGCTACATTCAGGCGGGACATCGCTGGGTGGTAGACCTGGACCTCGAGAAGTTCTTCGATCGCGTGAACCACGATGTTCTGATGAGCCGGGTCGCAAGGCGGATCAGCGACAAGAGGATGCTCAAACTGATCCGCTCGTTCCTGACGGCAGGCGTGCTGGAAAACGGGCTGGTTGGTACAACGGATGAGGGAACGCCTCAGGGTGGTCCGCTGTCGCCGCTGTTATCCAATCTGATGCTCGACGATCTCGACTGTGAGCTTGAGCGACGCGGATTGCGATTCGTGAGATACGCGGACGACTGTAACGTCTACGTACGCAGCGAACGCGCAGGCCAACGGGTAATGGTGGGGTTGAAAGCCTTCCTTACCGGCAAGCTGAAGCTGAAGGTCAATGAGTCGAAGAGTGCGGTCGCGCGGCCGCGCACGCGGAAGTTTCTGGGATTCACGTTTGTGGACCGGGGGCAGGTCAAACGGCGGGTTGCGCCCAAGGCACTGTCGCGGTTCAAGGAACGAATCCGGGAACTGACCCAACGCAAACGAGGGATTAGCATCGAGCAGATGATGGGGCGGCTCAAACGTTACCTTACCGGGTGGCGTGGCTACTTCGGCTTCTGCGAGACGCCCAGCACATTGCAGCGGCTGGATGAATGGGTCCGACGTCGCGTTCGCTGCGTCTTCTGGAGTCAGTGGGGTAATAGCCGCCACCGGTTTCGGGAACTGACGGCACGTGGCGTTGGTCGGGACCTGGTCGCCCAAACGGTCGGCTCCCCTCATGCGGCATGGCGACTGAGTAACAGTCCGGCTCTGCAACGTGCGCTCACCAACCGCTATCTTGGCGGCCTCGGACTTCCATCGTTGCGCATCTAGCCGGTCAACCGATCCGAACCGCCGTGTACGGACCCGTACGCACGGTGGTGTGGGAGGGGTCGGGCCGTGAGGCCTGCCCCTATCCCGAT
>DATJYK010000286.1:0-17541 GCA_035578005.1 Terriglobia bacterium | reverse complement strand
CCTTCCTCGCTCTTGGCTTCGACGTCGGTGGTTTTGTCCCTCTTGGAGTCCCCGGGCGTGCGTGTCATGCGATACTTCAGCAGAAGCTTCCATTTAGACTCGAAGGCGCGCTCGAGGTAGTCCTGGTACAGCGTGATGGTGCCTAGCGGGAGCTCCCGGCTCACCAGCTCGGCTTCGATGGTGGGAGCCCTCAGCTCCGCCCGCCCCTGCAGGTGGGCGGCCTCACGGCTTTCGAAAAAGGCGATCTCTTCGCCGATGGCCTCCTGAAACCCGGCCTGGTTGGCAGCGATTCGAGCCTCGTCGCCGCACTCGCGCTCGTCGTAAACGCGCTCGTAGACCCTCATCAGGTTCCGGGCGCGCTCGCCGGGGTTAACGCCATAGATTTGCTTGAGGTAGTCCAGCACTTCCTTCAGAAATCCACCGTGGCGCACCAAGTCAGCGATAATCCTCAGCATGTCGAGGATGCGGCGAAACTTCAACGGCGAGTCTCCCATGCCCACGTAGCCCAAGGTGGCGACGATGTGGGGCGTGAGATCGTGGAACTTCCCGGCCTCGAATAAGGCCTCGATCTCCTCTTCCTTCATCTGGCGGTCGCGGCGGCGCCTGCCCTGGGCGGCCGCCTCGCCCCGGATCATGCGGCGCAGCCTCCAGTGAATGTCGGCCATCGCGTCCACCAGCATCTCTTCGAAGGTATCGGTGGGCTGGAGCGCCTGGTAAAGGCCGTCCTTCATGTGGTCATACTCGGCGGGACTCTCGCCTAGCGCCGCCATGAGCCCCCGGATGTCTTCGGCGCGTCCCCAGTGCTTACCGGCATTGGCGCGAGACATGGCCTTGCCCTCTTCGGTGACGGGTCCCCTGGACTTGCGGCCGTTCCGCCGACTGGCCGAAGCCGTCGCGGGGCTGGTACCTTTGCGTATAAGTTTATCCATTTTTGAGCTCCGATCTAGAGGTAAAATGCTTGCCATCATCGACTTGCTGGGTTAGTAGAGCTAACCATCGCCTTTTCAATAACATGCTGGGTTCCGAAATCTCTCGACCTTTGTTTTCAATAACATGCTGGGTTCGTTCGTAGGGGTACCAATTTTGGGTTGTCGAGCTGGTTGGGTTACCGGTGTCATTTGAACGTCCCGAACGCAGTCATTCCCGCGCCGGCGGAGGGTCGGCCCAGCAAATGGCACCAGTATCGCCGCTCGGCGAGTTGAGCAGGGAGATGGCGGGCGGTGAGCCCCGTTGGGCGGGATTTCCAGGCGGGGCCGGGTGGGAACAACCATGACAGACTGCCCTCACGTTGACTGAATCACGGGGCAGGAAGCCTGTAAAGGTATAGAACATTACGAACATCAGGAACGTTACGAACGTTACGAACAAAAAGAACAATGCAAACAATGCTAGCAGTGTTTACAACGCGCTTGAGCGGGCTGGGTTGATGGTGGCGGGAGGGCGTAAACCCTGCGACACGGCAGCCCGTTCACGGGTTGTAGCGAGTGGAAGCATAACCGTGGAAGAGCTTTAGGCGCCGGGAGGGGAGTGATGCTGATAAACGGCCGTTGGCCGGGCTCACCTTGGGACGGCCCTGGGACGGTGCTCCGGGCCTGCGAAGATGGCATCGACAAATGGGCATCACGAAGAACGTTGGTGGGTTGGCGGGGATTCGTGAATCGCAAGGCGCTGCTCTTGTCACCTGTCGTAAATTAATCTTGACATTAAAGTCTACATTCCGTAAATTGCCATTCTTAAGGGTCGTGAGTCGAGTCGCAGTCTGACCGCGCAGGGTTTCCCGGAAGGCAGGATTTTCAGGGAGGAGCGAGAGCAATGGTAGTGAACGCGTGTCTTGCGACGGAGTCTCACTTAGGCCGCTCGGTGGGCGACACGAGAATTACACGTCCTTCGTTGCTGGACGAGCTGGTGAAGCGTGGTGTGCGGATGACCTGGCAGAGACGCCTGCTGGTGCGCATTATCCAGGACTCGCCGCGCCATCTGGATGCCGCCGGACTGCTGAAGATCGCCAAGCGGGAGGATGCCCGCCTGGATCGCGCGACCGTCTATCGAACGATTGCCTTGCTCAAGGATCGTGGTCTGATTGATGAGCTTGACCTGATGCATATCGAGGGTGAGAAACACTACTATGAGGCGAAGACAAACCGGGATCACTGCCACATCGCCTGCTTCCGGTGCGGCGCCATCCTGGAGTACGCCAGCCGTTCATTCGAGAAACTGAAGCAAGAGATCGCGGCGCAGAGCGGTTTCCTCATCCGAGCCGTCCGCCTGGAAGTGGGCGGCTTGTGCACTTCGTGCCAGAAGGGCGGCGCTTCATAACCCGGCAGGGGCTTTTTGGCTCGGCTGATGCGACCTGGTCGTAACTGAAGAGAGCTGCCCGATTTCTGCCTCTTCCTGTCTGTGACCGTTTTCTTTGAAGGCACAGGAGGTTGAGCGCGACACGGGCGGTACGCATGACTGTGATGCGACAGAGTCGCATGTAGGTGAAGCGAAGTGTTAGACGTTTCCGATTGGGAAAGCAAACGAGACTCTCCGACGGAGTCGCATGTATGGGAGCGTGTGATGACGACCTTGGAGCGAGTCGCCTCCGTTGCAGGCCGACTCTCGGCTATGACCCTTCTATTTCTGACGCCGCTCCTGATGCCGATCCTGTGCTCGGCGCAGGAGCCGCCCTACTTCGTCACCTACTCCGACTACATGGAGGAGCCCGGCAACCTGGATTTTACGTTAAAGAGCCTGAACGGCACTCCGCAATACGGGAATTCATTTGTCAGCCAGACGCTCGAGTTGGAATACGGCGTAAAGGGATGGTGGACCACTGAGGTTTACCTTGCCGGCCAGCATACTTCCAATGACTCGACGATTTTCACAGGATGGCGCTGGGAAAACCGCTTCCGGCCGCTGCCGGGCGAGCACTTCATCAACCCGGTCTTTTACGTCGAGTACGAGAACGTAAGCTTTGCCGACAAGAGCCTGCTGGAAATCACCGGTCATGACAGCGCGTCTGATCTGCTCCTCACCAACGCTCAGGGCCGCTCAAAGGTGGAGAGATCGCTTGAGACCAAGCTGATCCTTTCGAGCAAAGCGGGCGGCTGGGACCTCTCGGAAAATTTCATCGCCGAAAAGGACCTGAATGAAAGCGACCCCTGGGAGTTCGGATACGCCTTGGGCGTCAGCCGGCCCCTGGCGATGGCTGCGCGCGGCAAGGCCTGCGTGGTGTGCCCGGAGAATTTCGCGGCGGGCGCCGAGCTCTATGGCGGGTTGGGAACGACGGACGGCTTCGGCCTGAGAGCGACCTCCCACTACCTGGGGCCAACGATCCAGTTGCGCATTCCCCGCGGCCCGAACATCACTTTCTCCCCGAATTTCGGCTTGAATGCCAATAGCGTCGGCGTGCTCTACCGCTTTGACGTGTCGTATGAAGTGCAGCAAATATTCCATCCCCGGAGGGCGAAATGAGCTGGCCTAGGCGCTGCTGCGGAATTGTGCTGGGCCTGGCGATGACGTGCGCGGCGGCAGAAACCTCGTGGATACAAAAAGTGCCTGAAGCGGACCGGGTAAGGGCCAATCCCTACGCAAAGCAGGCAGAAGACATCGCAGCGGGGTCACGCCTTTTCGCGAACTACTGCGCGCAGTGCCACGGCTCTGACGCGAAGGGAAGGGGAAAAAGGCCGAGCCTGCGCAGCGCGGGGGTGCAGCAGGCTACGGACGGCGATATCTTCTGGCTGCTCAAGAACGGAAACCGGCGCCGCGGCATGCCCTCCTGGAGCTCACTACCCGAGCCTTCGCGCTGGCAGATCGTGAGCTACGTCAAGAGCCTCGGGACTAGCAGCAAAGCCCAACCGGTTCATGAGCCGCAGGAGAAACCACGATGACCCGTATCCGGATCACGGTTTTCGCGTCGGTGGGTTGTGTCGTCCTGGGCGTCATGCTGAGTTGCGGAGGCGCCGGACAGGCCCCGGAATTTGAAGCCGATGTGGACGTCACTCCTCCGGAGGACTCGATCGGTGAGGCCCTGTTTCTCGACACGCGATTCGCGGAATACTTTGCCGTTCACACGACCGGGGTGAACCAACCGCTGGCGGTAGGAGACCCCGTGGTACAACAGGTGTACACCACCAACGGTACTCTGCCAGGGCCCTTCGCCGGGCAATCGATCAACTGCCGTTCCTGCCATTTCGTAACTGAATTTCAAGGCGTGGCCGGGGCGGGCAATCGCACTTATTCCGACTTCACCACGCGCAGCCTGCTTCCCCCGCCATCGGCGGGTTTACCAACACGCCGCGAAACTCCATGCATATGGTGGGGTCGTTGCAATCTCATCCCGGACCAACCCTTCTGCACTTTGACGGCGAGTTTTCGAGTCCGGAGGACCTGGTGAAAGGCACCCTCACGGGGCGCAACTTCGGATGGGCGCCTGATCAGTATCAGCAGGCCTTGGCGCACATCGCCTTGATCATCCGGCAGGATGACGGATCCAGCCAACTGGCCGCTGATCGCACGGCGGGCCTTTCTTACGGCACCTTATTTTTAGGACAGGATTCGAGAATTACGCCCGATCTGCTCATTCCCGCCGCCGACCGCATTGACGTGAATACGGCCAGCGACGACCAGATTTTAGACCTCGTGGCCAAGTGCATCAGCACTTACATGGGTGACTTGCTGTTTCAGCAGGATGAATTCGGCCGGTACATCGGGTCGCCGTACGACGTGTTCCTTCGCATCAATCACCTGCCGGTGCAGCCCAACGCAGGCGAAGGCATGACGCAGTACAATCAGCGCCTGTTACAGATCGTAAATGGCTTGAGCAATCCCACCTGGGTGGACGGAACTGACGGGTCATTCAAGTATCACGCTCAACCCTTTCAGTTCGGGGCTACGGAACTCGCAGGCCTGAAGATTTTTCTGGCAAGCGCCACGGGCGCCACCAACGGTTCACAGCATGCCGGTAACTGCGCGGCCTGCCACCCGGCGCCGAATTTCTCTGACTTTGCTTTTCACAACACCGGCGTCAGCCAGGAAGAGTACGACGGTGTCCATGGATCGGGAGCGTTCATGAAGCTGAGTGTGCCCTCGCTGGCCGAACGGAACGCGAACTACGATCTCTATTTGCCTGCCACGCCGAGCCACCCGAACGCTAGTGAGACCTTCCGTCGCGCCGCCGATGCCAGCCATCCGGGTTATGCGGACCTGGGCGTGTGGAACGTCTACTTGAATCCGGATATGCCGAATCCGCAGGCCACCCTCAAAAACCTGCTTTGCGGCAACGGCCAGGATTGCTCCGTCGACCTGGGTTTGGCGACGACCATCGCACGCTTCAAGACCCCGACCCTGCGCGACCTGGAGGATTCCAGCCCTTACTTCCACAATGGCAGCAAACTGCAGCTTAGTGACGTGGTGCAGTTCTATATCAAGAGCTCGGGATTGGCTCACAAGGGCGCCCTGCGCAATCCGCCGCTTGAGTTTCAAGGCATGTCGATCAGCCAGGATGACATCGATGCCCTCACCGCTTTCCTTCTCTCTTTGACCGAGGACTACGACGACACGTAATGGGAACTGCCGCTATTTCGTTGCCACCCCCGAGATTGAATGATCGCCTCCGCAAGAGTCGCCTTGAACGTCCATAAGATACACCGAACCACCCTGGAATTGAGGACGCGGTGCGTGCCGCGGGCGCGCGAAGTCGTCTCACTCATCCGACGGCTGACGCAGACCTCGTCTCTGGGAAGTTTGCGATCTGGTGAAGCGACAGGTCAGGCAGAAGCGGCCAAGAGCCGAGAGGCGCAAGAGCCACTAGGCAAGAGGCGATGTGTCCCTTCGGGACATCGCAGATCTCACCGGGAGCCGCGGTTTGCGCCAGCCAGCACGCTCAGCCGTGTTTGATGAAGGTGCCGGTATTCAGTTCCGCCACCGCCTGGCGCAACTGTTCTTGGGTGTTCATGACGATGGGGCCGTACCAAGCGACCGGTTCCTCAATCGGCTTGCCCGACACCAGCAGGAAGCGTAGTCCTTCGGGTCCGGCCTGTGCTGCAATTTCGTCGCCCCGGTCGAACAGCACCAGTGAGTGGTTGCTCGCGTCGTACACCGGCGCCGTATTGGGCTTCGCCACCTGGTCGGTCAACACCGCCCGAGGGCGGGAGGCGTCACGGAAAGTTCCGGAACCGGCAAAGACATAAGCGAAGGCGTTGCGCGAGGTCTCGATCTTGAGGCGCTTCTGCCGGCCCGGCGGGACCACCACATCCAGATAGCTGGGATCGGCTGCCACGCCTTCCACCGGTCCCTTCCTGCCCCAAAATTCACCGCAGATCACGCGCACGCGGGTGCCGTCGTCGTCGATAACCTCCGGGATGGCGCTCGAGGGAATGTCCTGATAGCGGGGGTCCGTCATTTTGAGCGATGAGGGCAGGTTGGCCCAAAGCTGGAAGCCGTGCATCCGGCCGCGGGAATCGCCCCTCGGCATCTCCTGGTGGAGGATGCCGCTGCCGGCGGTCATCCACTGCACGTCGCCGGCGGTCATTTTGCCCTTGTTGCCCAGGCTATCGCCGTGCTCGACGGATCCCGCCAGCACATAGGTGATCGTCTCGATGCCGCGATGCGGGTGCCAGGGAAATCCCGCCAGATAATCTTCCGGATTATCGCTGCGAAAGTCGTCCAGCAGCAGGAAAGGATCGAAGTCTTTCGTTTTGCCGAAACCGAAGGCGCGTTGCAGCCTCACACCCGCGCCCTCGATGGTAGGCTTCGTTTGAATCATCTCTTTGACTGGCCGTAGTGACATGGTTTTCCTCTTTCCGGCGCGGCGGCGCAACAAATCGCTCGCGCCCATTCGTTCAAGCCTTCACGAACTCGGCCTCCACGGTGATGGTCACTTCGTCGCCCACCAGAACGCCGCCGGTCTCAAGCGCGGTGTTCCAAACCAGGCCGAAGTCCTTGCGATTGATCCTGGTGGTTGCGGAGAGCCCGATGCGGGTGGAGCCCCAGGGATCCTTGGCCGCGGCGGTCGGTCCCTCGACCGCAAATACAACCCTGCGAGTGACACCGCGAATCGTCAGGTCGCCCTCGACCTCGAGTTCCCCATGATGAGTGCGAGTCACGCGTCCGGATTTGAAGGAGAGCACGGGAAACCTCTCCGCCTCCAAAAAGTCGGCGCTCCTCAGGTGCGCATCCCGCTGTTCTTCACGGGTGTTGATGGATGCGGCCTCGATTCGATGGTAGCCTGCACCTGGGAGTTGGTGACGTCCGCTTCGTCCAGGTCCAAAGACCCGGCGACGCGAGTGAATTGCCCTTTGACGTTGGTGACCATCATGTGTCTCACTTTGAATTCGGCCACGGAGTGTACCGGGTCGATGTTCCATGTGGCTCTCGAAGTCTGCGGTGTCGCTGCTGCGCTCATAAGGGTTGTCCTTTCCGGATTGAATTTTCCCACACACCTTGGATTCGTGACACCGATAATCGTTACAACAAATAATGGACCCAGAAATCACACCGCTTCCTGGCGGGCTGCGCCGAGGAGATCGGCGAGAGCGCCCAGGCGCTCCGCGCCCAGATGGCCTAATTGCCGTCGATGCGCGTCCCGCACCGGTTCGTCGAGCCGGCCCAAAAGCTTGAGTCCCTTGGGCATGATTCGGACCAATACCGTGCGCCGGTCCCGGGCTTCGCGGCTACGCGAGATCAGGCCTCGCTGCTCCAGGCGGTCCAAGAGGCGGGTGATGTCCGGGTCCCGTGTAATCATGCGGTTGGCAATTTCGCCGCAAGGCAGGGCTTCCTGGGCGCCGCGCAGAATGCGGAGGACGTTGTACTGGGTGGCCGAGAGGTGTTCTCTCTTGAGTATCGGCACGAAGCGGCGCGACAGCATGTCGGTGGTCCGCAGCAGGTCCAGAAAGACCACCTCCTCAGGACAGATTGCGGCTCGTGGCCTCGGGGATTTGGCGGTTATTTTCACAGACCCACAATAGTCGTTCAAACGACTAGCGTCAAGACGCCTTGGGCCGCGCCATCCGGGCGCTTTCGTTTGCGGAGTCCGCCTGCGGAATCCGAGAGCGGGCTTTAGGTTGGCTGCGTAAGGTGCAAGGGATCTCGGTACGGCTTGGCTCCAAAAGATGGAAACGGTCATGCTGCGAGTCCCCGGTGCGATCGTGCCCGAGACGGCGAATTTTCTCTTCAATCCCCTTCATCCTGGTGCAAGACGGTTCGGCATTGCGGAGGCATTCGCGCATCCGTTTGCAGTACCGTGGCTGGTAACGTCATCCAGGCCGGGCCCGCCGAGAAGCCGCCAGCCAGCCGGCCTCCCTGCCGCCAACGCAGCCCGAGAATCTGGCTCATCCGCCCGTCTCAGGCTTCGCTCCATTGCTTCTTGAGATAGGGCAGCGCGCGTGCCAACGCAGCCTCCGGATTGTCCGTCGCCTTCGATTCCACCGTGAGCCAGCCCGAGAATCCCCATTTCTTAAGGGCGTGAAACCCGGGACGATAGTCAAACGGCAACGACCCTGGTTCCGTTCGCGCCGCTCCGTCTGCCAGGTGAACGTAGGCGGTGTACTTGCCATAGCGCGCCAGGGTCTCCGCGATGTCTTTCTCCTCGAGTTGCATGTGGAAGAAGTCACTGAGCAGTGTGAAGCCGGGCGCACCCACCTGCTCAATGATCTCGGCGGCCTGGCTTTGCTGGTAGATATAATGCGTCTCTTTTCGATTGCAGGGCTCAATCAGCAGCTTCACGCCGGTTCGCTGCACGTCGGGAATCAACTGCTTGAGTCCGGCAACCAAGAGGCGGTCCTCGATCTCGCGAGGAGTCATGATCGGCGAGAGGTCCTGGAACTTGGTGGGGCCAAAAGTAGGAACTTCAATCAAGGCGCTCGCACCCAGCGCCTGGGCTACTTCGAGGCGTTTCCGGTCAGTCTCTACGGCTTCGGCGCGCACTTGACGGTCAGTATCGAGAAGCTTGATTGAGCCCACCATGGCACTAACGGCGATGTCAATGCCGTCCAGTTGCTCTCGAAGCGCGTCCAGCGTATGGTCAGACCACTCGTTGCCGAGTTCAATGCCGTCGTAGCCGAGCCGCTTCACCAGAAGCGCTCGCTCGCGAAGGCCGACGTCCGGAAGCGGGCTGCGCACCCCAAATCGCACACGCTGTTTCGATGATTGGGCGCGTGCGGTGCTGCCGGAGAGCGCCGCGCCGGCGAGAGCGGCGCCGCTATGGGTGAGGAACGCTCTGCGACTGAACGGGCCTGAAAGCGTCATACAATCCCCTCTTTCACAGACCCCACCTGTATTTCTCACCAGCTTCCCGGAAAGGGCGGGGTTTCAACCGGTTTCAACCCCGCCGCAGTGAGTTGCTATCGACCTTATGTCCTCACACGCTGGACAGTTCGTCTTCACGAACTGTCCAGCGTGTGAGAGCATCTCGAACTCAACTGCTGCTTTTCGGCGGGGTTTCAACCAAATACTGTTCACTTAACGGTTTGTGCGGTATTCTGCTCTCATTAACTTGAGAGGAGGACCGCCGATGGCCCGTACGATTGCTGAGCTCCCGAAAGGAAGTCGCATTACCGATTACATCAGTCTCGGAGTTTTGACCACCCGCTTGCCCTTGAGCCAAGTGAAGAGTGTGCTGCAGGCCCAGAGCAAGGCCAGCCGGCGGCAGCGGGACTTGCCCGCTCACGTGGTGGTGTATTACGTGATCTGCCTGGCGCTGTTCATGCAAGTCTCCTATGGCGAGGTGCTGCGTTGTTTGCTCGAAGGCTTGACTTGGTTGCTGGGACCGCGAGCGAGCGTGAAGGTGACCGGCAAATCGGGAATCTCGCAGGCCCGCACCCGGCTGGGCTGGGAAGTGATGCGCCAGCTCCACGAAGAAGTGGTAAAACCTCTGGCGGGGGAAGCCACGCGCGGAGCTTGGTACCGAGGCTGGCGCTTGGTGAGCCTGGATGGCAGCACCCTGAGTGTGGCGGACGAACAGGAGAACGCCCAGGCTTTCGGCCGTCCTTCGGGCGGCCGAGGTGAAGGAGCCTACCCTCAGCTGCGCTTCGTCTCCCTGGTGGAGAATGGCACCCACGTCTTGTTTGGAACGCACTTGGGGAGCTACGCCACGGGCGAAATCACGCTGGCGGAAAAAGTGATCGCCGGATTGCGGAAAGGCATGCTGTGCTTGGCGGACCGCGGCTTTTTCAGCTACGCGCTCTGGAATCGGGCCCGCGCCACGGGAGCCGACTTGCTGTGGCGAGTGAAGAAAGACGTGCGCTTGACGGTGGAGCAGCTCTTGCCGGACGGCTCCTATCTCAGCCGCATCTATCCTTCGGCGCGCGCCCCTCAGAGCGAGGGCGTGGGGGTGCGGGTGATCCAGTATCGCTTGGAAGGAGTGGCCGACGCCGAGCCGGCTTATCGCTTGGTGACCACGATTCTGGACCCCGCCGCCGCCCCGACCGAGGAACTGGCGGCGCTCTACCACGAACGCTGGGAGATCGAGGGGGCTTTCGATGAACTGAAGACCCATTTGCGGGGCGCGAAGATCGTGCTGCGCAGCAAGACTCCCGACCTGGTGCGGCAAGAATTTTATGGGCTGCTGCTGGCGCACTTTGCCCTTCGCGGGCTGATGCACGAGGCGGCGCTCAAGGCCGGAGAGGACCCGGACCGGATCTCCTTCGTGCATACGGTACGGGTGATTCGTCGCAAGCTGCCCCTCTACGGCGCTATTCCCCCCTCGGCATCGAAAACCGTTCCATGAGGCGGTATTGAACGAAATTCTGCAGGAGCGGGTGGTGTCGAGTCGAGGGTTGCAGCGCCCGCGAGGGGTGCGGCGACAACAGAGTAAGTTCCCCACGCGTCGGCGCCAGAAACTGAGTAAGGTTCGGGTTGAGGTCGCGCAATGCATCAGAATACTAAAGTGAACAGTATTTGGCTTCAGCCCCGCCCTTTCCGAATCCTGCGAATTGAGCCTGAGTGTCGTCATGCGACTCGTTCCAATCGGCTTGCCAGCGGCCTCTCAGCAACAAGGTGCTCGACTTTCTCCCAATGATGACGTCCGGCGAGAAAGCGCACGACGCCCTGAAAGCGGTACCACAGGGTGAGCTGGCGATAGCCGAGATTTTCGACGAGCGCGTAGAACAGAAGAATCGCGAGGCTGCGCGTGCTGCGGTAACGGCGGTGAGTCATCTCCTCCAGCACGACGGCACTGACGGAGAGGACGCCCGCGGACGCCAGGCCCACGAGCACAACGGGAACCAGAAACCAGAGTCGCGAAGGATCGCAGCAGGCTAGGAGAAGGATGGCGACGTAGCCTAGCAGCTCCACGGCGGCGCCGAGCGCTTCCACCATCACCTGAAAGGGAAGGCTGACGAGCCCCAGAGTGCCAAACCTGGAGTTGAAGATCATGCGCCGGTGCTTCCAGAGTGTTTGGCAGAGACCGAGCTGCCAGCGCCGCCGCTGGCGCTCCAGCATGCGGTGATTATGCGGGCAGTAGGCCCAGCAGACCGGATTGGAGGTGAAGTTCGTTCGCAGAATCCGGCCCTGATCGGCGGCCCAGCGGCGCAGGCGAACCACAAGTTCCATGTCTTCCGTGACCGTGTCGCTGAGGAAACCACCGGCTTCCAGCACGGTTTCCCGATGGAAGAGGGCAAAGGCTCCCGAGACAATCACCGTGCCACCCAACAGATCCCACGCGGTGCGGCCGAAAAGGAAGCTGCGCAGATACTCGACCACCTGGAAGCGTTGGAGCGCGCCGTGAGGGACATCCACCTTCACCACCTGGCCGTCTTTGACGTCGCAGCCGTCCAGAACGCGCACAATTCCGCCACTGACGGCGATGGGTTCCGGCGAATGAATCACAGGCCACATCAGCCGCAGCAGCGCGTCGCGTTCCAGGATGCAGTCGGAATCGAGGGTGCAAAAATACGGAGTGCGGCACATGTTGAGGCCCGCATTCAGCGCGTCCGGCTTGCCGCCGTTGTCTTTGCTGATGACGAGCAGGTTGGGATATTCCGCGCTCACGAAGAAGCTTCGAACGCGTCGACTCGGCAGACGCGGCCGCGAAATGAGAGCCGTCGGGGCCAGGTTGAAAGCGTCAATCAGGCGGTGAAGCGTGGTGTCGCTAGAACCGTCATCGACCACGCAGACCTGAAGTCCGGGATAGTCGGTCTTGAGGACCGACCGCACCGAATCCACAATGACTTTCTCCTCATCGCAGGCTGGGATGATGACGGTGACCGGCGGCGTGGCCGGCGATTGCCTCAACAAATGCAAACCCTCATAGGCGCGGCTACGTTTGTGCAGCCACACCGAAGCGATGGAGAGAAACATCAGCAGCGTGTAGACGCCATTGCCGGCGATGAAATACGCAGCCAGGACGACGAAATAGGCGTTCACTACGTTGTGAACTAGAGCGAGCACACCTGGGATCAAGTTATGCATCGATGCGTCCTTACGAAACCTCGGCAGTGGCGGACTCGACCGGTTGAGATTCGTTTACGGGCCAGGTTTGCTCCACCGGCGCTGGACCGCCCCATTGACGCACGAACAGTTCGACGTGTGCGTTCGGAGTGTGCGTCAGCTCCCGTGCCAACGCCCGCAGCTTTTCCGGCGGCACGTTTTGCAAGACCGGAAGCAGGACGTCGCCGAAGCCTCGTGCTACCATTTCCTCCACGAAGTGTGTTTCAAGTTTTCGCCCAGGTTCACCGTACGCTGCAAGAATGGGGAGGAGAAGGCCGGCGCGCTCGACCTCTTCGATCACCTGCTCCTGGCTGTAGCGGTCACAGGTTTCGAGGAAGTGCTCGAACAGTTTCTGCAGACCGGAGCGTCCTCCCGCAACTAACGTTTGAGCCGCCGCTTCGCGCACCCTCCAGTTGGGATCGGTGAGCCGCTGGCTCGCAAGCGAGAGCGGAGCGAATCTTTGGTGACGGAGTGCGCGTACGGCGTGCAGTCTTACGAACCACGCGGGATCGCCCAAGAGAGCCGCAAGAACCGGCATGGCGCGGGCGGGCTCTAAACGGGCAACGATGCTGGCCGCGCGCGCCCGTACGTCCGAGTCCTCGTCCTCCGCCAGACGAGTGAGGAAGATGTCTGCTAGCTGAGGCGCAAGGCGACTGGAGTCACAGCCACTCGAGTGGCTTTCAGACGATTCGCGTTGGACCATGAGTGCCACCACGTCGCTGGCCAGAAATCGCACCCGCGGGTGAGAGTGTTCCAGCAGTCGCCGCAGGGCCACGGCCTGAGAAATGGGGAAGCTCGCGAGAGCCATCTTCAGAGACCGTACCGAGATTGTCGGCGTTGAATCCTGCGCGGCAGCTTCCAAACGGTCTGCGAGCGCGGTGAAGCTCTCGGGCTCCCGAATACTGGCGAGGCTGCGGGCCGCCGCGAATCGAACGGCACCGTTCGGATCGTCGAGGGCCTCCACGAGAAGGGGCCAGCTCGGCTGATGGTGAATAATCCCCAGGTTCTCGGCCGCCTCGGCGCGCAGGACAAAGCTGAAGGGGTTCACTTTTCGGCCGGAGTTGCGAGTGTCAGCTAACGTGCGGCGCCACTGCGCGACGAGTCCGAGATCCTCGCACACCGCCTTCAGGACTGCAGCGCGTGCGGGTGGCAGGTTTTTGTCCGTCGTCAAAATGGCCTTGAGCGCCGCGCGAACTTGCGCCGCGGGACGCTTGCGAAGCTGGACGAGCGCATCCGGGTACTCAATGGTTGCGGTTATCAGGCCGCCGATGAGTTCGTGGCAGAGGGTGCGCGTTTCCTCATTGCACACGGATTTCAGATTCCCTCGGGCGCGGCGGGCGACGACGAACAGAATCAGTGCGGCCAACAGTGCGGAGAGGCCCGTGACCAGCGGCCACGCGGCTTCCACGACGACACTTTCAAATGTGCTCATGCTCTCCGTAACCCTCCGGATGAGGAGGTTCTAATGCCGTGACTGAAGTGTCGAGCCGTCGGAGAAGCCTTACTCCAACTGATGTACAGAGTTACGACTCCGCGGTTGAGCCACATGGCCCCCGATAATGCTGGTTGCAAGCGCAGGTCCTTTGGCGGTCTAAAGAACTTCTTAGAAGAGCCGGCCTCGTTGACTTGGCGGGATTGTGTTCACTAGGATAAAACTATGTTATCGGCTGGTCGTTGCGGACAGTTGAGCGCTGGCGGGGTGGCTCAGTGGTAGAGCGAGGGTCTCATAATCCCTAGGTCGGGAGTTCGATTCTCCCCCCCGCTACCAGTTTCAGCAGGCATGCAAAGATTACTAACGAGGCTTCGCCTCAGACCGACGAGCGTGTTATTCTTGCACCCGAACACCTGCACCCGGCGTCTGCGACGCACGTAAGCGCCCACTCTTAGCGGCACCATGAACCGCGCTTCGCGCGCGGTATTCGGCTTTCCGACTTCGGGACCGAGCCCAACAAGGCAACGGCCGCTCCTGGCAACTCCTGCGTCGCCGCCTGTACCCGGCTTTGGGCGCGCGCAAGTTAAAGGCGCACGCCACCGTGGATTTGTGCGTCATTTCCAAAACTTGACTCATTTACAACAAGTTTTCACATTCAAGCCTTCTAGTGTCATGTTCTACGCGATTGTTGACAAGATAACCCCCTCACCCCCGGCCTCTCTCCCCCCAGGGAGCGAGGGAGTACGCCTTGGGACTTAGGACATCAAACGAACTCCCCTCGCCCCCTGAGGGGAGAGGGGCCGGGGGTGAGGGGGTTATCAAAAATTAGACAGGACACCACATCACCGGGACTCGTCCTCCACCTCGATGGCATTGATGCAGGCGTAGTCCCGCACGGGAACGAAGCTGAAGTTCAGCTTACCCTCGGCGTCGGGCTCGAGTCCGTGAAAAGTCTTGTCGAGGGCGCGGCCCGCTCCCCCGGCTTCTTTGAAGATGTCGAAGTTTTTCAGGAGCGTCCGCCCATTGAAATAGACATCAAAAACTCTGCTTCCCTCTCCGCCCTGGGGCGAGCCGCTCATGTCGGGGAGCGAAATAGGCCGCTGATTGTCCGTTCCCCAATACGTCTCGGCAAAGTGCAGGGTTACCCCGTACTTCCCGGGCGGCACGGGTATCGCGTAGCTGAAATGGCCGAATCGCTCGCCCACGTAGAGATCAGGGTCCTGAGTGTCGCTCACCGGAGTGCGGTGCAGGTGGGTAGCAAACTGTCCGCCGCTGGCATAGCGGTCATGCTCCCACACACTGCCGTCGCGGGCGTTGTACGAGTTCGGCTGAGCCACAATCCGAATGGGGTTTATCTTGCCCTGCGGGGCAGGCTCCAGCTCGATCGCCGTCAAGATCGGTGCATCAATCAGTGGCGTAAACTTCAGATGCAGCTTGCCATCCTCGGCCGGCTGCACGTCCTTGAACACCCGGACATCCGCGATGTTGTTGCCTCCGGCATCCTTAATAATGTCGAAGAGGTGCAACAACGGCGCGCCGTTCATGCTCACGTCAAACAGACGGCTGGTTTCACCCCCGCCCGAGAGGGTGTCCGGACCGTAATGGGTCTCCACGAAGTAAAGACTCAACTCGTAGTTGCCCGGTCTCAAAGGAATATCGTAGGAAAACTGACCGGACCGAAAAGTTTGAAACATCTCGGGGTCAAGGGTGCGGGCTATATACTGGCGCGGCATCGCCATGCCCTCGCCACCCGTAAAATAACGATCACCCTCCCACCGGTTGCCCTCGCGGTCGGTATAGGTTCCTTTCAGGTAGCCGGCCAGAATCCGGACGGCCCCGTCCGGAGTCGGCGTGACAACCTGCGCGCCTGCCACAGGGTTTACGGCGCGAGTTGGACCCTCAACCCCAACAAACGATGGCCTCTTGAGCGCCAGAAAGGCTGCAACCACCAAGAGAAGAGCGCCAGCCATGAACGTCCAGCGATAGCGTCCAAAGACCCTTTGGCGAAGCGGCACCCCAGCCGCTGGCTGTCCGTTCCGCCCACGCTCATAAGGCGATACGGCATTCTCGACCGCAGCGGCCCCGTTGCCTTGCGCAACGGTCCCGGATTGCTCCCGCGTCACAAAGCGGGGCACATATTGACCCTGATCGATGACGATGTGGAAAGCGTGTCCGGCGCCCTCGGATTCGTAATACTCCCTAAGCTTCCGGCGAAGCCGGTATACTTCCACCCGCACAATAGCGTCCGTGCTCTGATCGAATTCCGCCGGCCTGCCGAGGACCTCCGTCGCCAGGTTGTATTCCTTGATTTGGTGGGCGCGTCCGCTAAAGTACTCGTTGCAGATGTAATCGAGGATCATCGCCTGGCGGGATGCCTTCACGAAGATTCCAGAAGCCAGAACAGCTTCTAACTCCGCCTTTTCGCCTTGGTGAGTCGTTGAAACGGACACTGTACGGCCACGACCTAAACGTGCTCAAGCATACCACAGCAAGTGTAACCGTTACAAGCTGTCGCGTACGTTACTGATTTAAAGCTGTTTACAATGTGTAACCGGAATATCGACGAAGTGTAACCGGTGTAACGTTGCGCTCTCTAGTAGGAACGCACTATAAGTTCAACCCGCGCGAGTGCCGGAGCTCTCGCGCCCTTCGTAAGTTACACAATTGCCGGGTTTGATCACTGAGATTCATTGCTAATTTTTCGTCGGGTAGGCGTTCTGGGGTTGTGGCTGTCTTAGGGGCATGGTAGGTGAGTAAGCTTGCCCCGTTGGTGAGGTCCGAGCGTTCCCAAGCGCAGGGGTGTGGTTGCGCTTGGCAGTGGACTTTACTGTAGCCTCCAGGTGGCCTTCGGTCGGGAGTGCGTCTGGAGTCTAGGCACGCTTGGACGCATAAGAATAACTAATGGTTAATATCGAGAGTTCATGTGGATCGAGAGAAAGTCAATGAAAGTCGGCGTTGGCGGCCAAGGTAGGGCCATGTCTGCGTCGGACAGCAATCAAAAGGGAGGACTTCGCTATGAAGCGTAGTTTGATTCTGTTGGCGACGGCTCTTTTGACCGTCTGCATCAGTGGTTTTGCGCAGGACACCGCTTATATGAATGGCACGGTGACTGACAAGACGGGCGCCGCCATTCCGGGCGCCAAGATCACGGTTTCAAACCCTGACAAGGGGTTTACCCGCGATCTCGTCAGTAACTCGGCAGGCTTTTATTCCATTTCGGCGATTCCCATCGGGAATTACATCGTTACTGCCGAAGCGCCCGGCTTCCAGAAGTTGGTACAGTCCGGCATTACCTTGCAGGTTGGACAGCACCAGAGGGTCGATTTGCAGTTGACGGTCGGCCAAGTCACGCAGGAAGTGACCGTGACCGGTAATCTGCCCAAGGTGCAAACTGAGAGCGGCACCGTTTCGTCGGTCATCACCAATCAGCAGATCCAGAATTTGGACCTGAACGGGCGGAACTGGGTATCGCTAGCCCTGCTGGTGCCTGGAGCCGTTCCAGATAACGGGCTGAACACTTCGTCGGTGGGAGTCAACGGAAACAACAGCATTTCATTCAACGGCAACAGAATGCAGTACGCCAACTGGGAAATCGACGGTGGCAACAACACGGACGAGGGGTCGGCCTCCACATTTAACACCTACCCCAGCCTCGACACCATCGCTGAGTTCCGCATCTCCACGTCGAACTACGGCGCCGA
>DATJYK010000285.1:0-7032 GCA_035578005.1 Terriglobia bacterium | reverse complement strand
GCGGTATTGCCCTTATCGGCGTGGATCATCACCATGGAAGCAAGAGCCACGACCTGATTTGGGTCGAGTTCCACTACTTTCTGCAACTGCGCAAGGGCTTCGTCCTCACGGCCGGCGGGTTGGAGATAAGCATGCAGATTCATGTGGGCCCACACGTCAAGCGGGTCTTCTTCAATTGCACGCTCGGCCAACTTGATTGCCTGATCCGCGTTTCCACGCAAGTACAGAAATCCACCGTACATGGGTTTGACGAGCTCAAAACTTGCTTGTTTCGCTAGGGGAAATTCAAAATGCTTCTCGGCGCTGGCCCAATCCGAATCAAAGAGGGCGGCAAGATAACCCAACAGCGCATGCCCGTCTGCCAGGGAAGGATCGATCCGCAGTGCCCGTTGAACTTCGGCCCGTGCTGCGGCCACAGCTTCATGAACAGAATGCTGGCCGAAGTGTGCAACGGTCATCCAGTAAAATGCGAGTCCAATGTGGGCCATGCCGAAAGCGGGGTCGAACTCAATCGCCTGCTCGTAGTAACAGCGGGCTATTTCGAGCGATTCCGGGGTGACTTTGCCCTGTTGCTGCCTGCCCTTTAGATAGGCATCATAGGCCGCAAGCTTGGGCATGTAGCGTTGGGGAGCAGCTTCGGGCGAGAGCTTGATGCGCAACGCTTTGGCAATTGCAGCCGAGATCTCATCCTGAACGGCAAAGATGTCGCTTAGTTCGCGATCGTAGCGCTCGGACCAGAGATGGGATCCATCGGCTGCGTTGATGAGCTGTGCCGTGACGCGAATCCGGTTTCCGGAGCGCCGGACGCTGCCTTCCAGAATTGTGCTGACGCCGAGTGTTTCGGCGATGCCGCGAATGTCCTGCTCTTTGCCGCGGAAAGCGAACGCTGAAGTGCGGGCGATCACTTTCAGCGTGGGAATCTGCGCCATCAGGTTAATGATTTCTTCGGCGAGTCCGTCGCTGAAGTAATCCTGTTCCCTGTCGTCGCTCATATTCGCGAAGGGAAGAATAGCGATGGATGGGGGCATGGAGATGGGGCCGCTGGAAATCTGTTTTTGATTTTGCGGAATCTCCAGCCCAGCCTTGCGCAGACCGTCAAGCCAGTGCTCGATGACATCGGGCTGGTACCACTTACCGAGTTCCTGACGTACCGATATTGCAGCGTCTGGCCGAAGTGCAAGCAATTGCCTCACCTGTTCCTGGGCGTGCTCGATTTCCCCGAGTTGGCCGAAGACGGCTGCTCGTGCCGCAAAAGTTAGCTGATATCTGGGCAAGTCGATCTTGACCGCAAATTTCAGGGCAGTGGTGTAGTCGCCCTTTCGATAGGCGTTCAGGAAGGGCGCGAAATGGTACCAGCCGGCATGATTTGGATTCAGCTGCAAGGCGCGCTCCACGAGGGCGCATCCCCGCTCCCAGTCCCCGCTGTAAGCCAGCAGGATACCCTGGAACGCTGTAGTCGAGCTATCCAACGGATTCAGTTCGAGGCAGCGCTCTGACTCCCGACGAAAGCCGAGGATATCCTTCTGAAAAAATAAACAGGCCGCCAAAACATGATGGCCCAGGTAGTTGGAAGGGGCGGCATCGACCGCCCGGCGTGCGGCGGCGTACGCGCGGCTTAGCGAATCAGGGAGCGGGTTTAGCCCTAACGCGTACTCGTGCCAGTACAGATTCGACAGCATGGCCGAGCAATCGCTTTGACCGGGCGCCTCGGCTACGGCCTTCTCAAGAATCTGGCGCACTTCGGCATGTTCGTCCGGCGTGAGGCGCTCAAAGTAGCCGAAGGCTCTCAACACGGCCTCATGCGGAGTGAAGTTGGCATCATCTCTCCGACGAAGCACCTCGCTCATACTGTGCGGAAGCACCCCATGCTGATCGGCGACTGTCGCCACAATGCGCGGGACGAGGTCATCTTGCAATTCGAAGATGGCTTCTGGACTAAACTCGCGTTCATAGGTCTCTGCCCAGAGATGCGCGCCGGAAACTGTATCCGCGAGTTGAACGGCCAGGCGCAGCTTGCTCCCCGCCTGCCTCAGGCTTGCCTCCATCACGTATCGTGCGCCTAATTCTTTGCCGATTGTGCGGACATCGCCCGCTTCGCTCGAATATTTGACGGTCGATCCACGGGCGATTACCCGCAGATAAGAAAAACGTGACAGGCCGGTGATCACTTCTTCGGTCAGACCTTCCGCCAGCACTCTAAAATCGCGATTGTCACCCGTGTACTTGAATGGCAGCACGGCAACCCAGAAACCTTCCACAGCGTGGCTTGCGCCGGAGGGGGTGCGATCAAGTCGCAGATTGCCGGAAGCGCTGGACTCGACCTGCGCCACGCCGGAATCTGCGCCATATCTCAAGCCGGCTTTTTGCAAGCCGACCATGAGTCTTTCTACTTCATCTTTTTCCGGATCCCACTTTCCGATCACTTTACGGATCTTTCCCAGTTCGAGAAACTCCGGGGCGCATCGGCGCAGCGAGACGATGGCCACCGCAGCTTCCTGTTGGCGGCCCAACATTCCGCAGGCCGCCGCAATCGCCACGTACATCCAGTTGTAGTCGGGACTGTTGATCTTCTTGGCGGCCTGCAAAGCCAGCTCGTACTCGCCTTTGCGATAGTAATAGTGAAACGAGGTGTTGTGATACCAGCCGGGGTGGTGCCGACTTAGGTCCATCGCCCTCTGCAGCATGGCCACACCGCGTTCCCAATCTCCGGCGAATGCAAGCATCGTTCCGATGAACGCCTGGGTCGTGCCGTCCCGCGGATTCAGCGATATGGCCCGCTCTCCTGTCTCGCGAAACGCGCTGAAATCATGTGCGAAAAAATGAACGGCCGCGAGCACTCTCCAGGCCATCTGGCAGGTGGGATCGATCTTAATCGCGCGCCACGTAGCCCCACGCGACCGCTCCAGCGAATCGGGTAACTCGTTGAATTCGTCGCAATACTCGAGCAAATACAGATTGGCAAGGGAGGCCCATCCGTTGGCGTGGTTGGGCTCGCGCTCCAGAACTTTCTCCAAGCCAGTGCGGAGCAAGGCATGCTCCTCAATGTGGATTTGCTGCATGAACGCATACTGGCGCAGCACAAGCTCGGACGCGGTGAGTTCCGCGACCTTGCGATCCCGCGTGGGCGCGGCCATCGAGCGGACCAGAACACCGTAACCATCGGCGACCGAAGTGACGATATGATCAGTGAGGTCATCCTGAATCTGGAATGTGCTTTCGCCGCTTACCTCGCGGTCGTACACCTCCGTCCAAAGCTGCGTGCCGCTTGCAGCATCCATCAACTGCACGCTGACTCGTACCGCGGAACCTCTCCGGCGTATGCTCCCTTCCATTACGTAGCGCGCTCCGAGCTCACGGCCCACCGAGCGAATATCGACGGCGCGGCCTTTGTAAGTCATGGCCGAATTCCGCGCGATGACCTGCAGATAGGGAAATCGTGAAAGCCCGGTTGTGATGTCTTCGGTAAGACCATCCGCCAGAGATTCCAAAGCCGTATCGCCGCTCGGTTCCCTGAACGGCAGTACCGCGACCCAAAAGCCTTCCTCGGTGCGAAGCGCGATTGAGTCGGACGCTCTCCCTGCAGCCGAGGCGTCGGCGTTGTCCACGATGTGCAATCCCGCCTTGCGCAGACCTTCGACATAGTGTTCGGCCAGTTCATCGTCAAACCATTTTCCGAATTCCTGGCGAGCGGTTCTGGCGAAATCCGGACGGATGACGAGCAGTTCCTTCAAAGCTTTCTGCGCGTGCTCGCCTAACTGTCCCAATGCCGCGGCCGATGTGGCAGGTCCCCAGAAATAGCCCGGCATGTTGATTCTGAGAGCGGCGCCGGCGGAAGCGCGGTAATCACGCTTGCGATAGGTGTTGAAGACTGAAGTGAGCCAGTACCAGCCGGGGTGATGCGGATTGAGCTGAATCGCGGCGTCCACCACGGCGCAGCCGCGGTCCCAGTCGCCCGCCAGCGCGATCAACATGCCAATGAAAGCGTGGAGGGCGCCGTCAGCGCGATTCAGCGCGACGGTTCGCTCCGCAAGGGGACGGAAGGCCTGCCATTCCCGCCGGAAGAACAAGCTCTGGGCGAGAGCCTGGTAGGCCAGTGAACTCGATGGTGCCAGTTCGACGGCCCGCTGTGCGGCTTTCTGTGCTCGACCCAGTGGATCGGGTTCACCGCTGAAGCCGAACATATACTCGTCGGCGTAGAGCGTCGCGAGCATGGCCCAACAGTCGCCGTCGCTGGGAGCGTGCTGCACGGCCCGCTCGAGCAGCTCCCGCACGCTGGCGTGCTCCTCCGGGGACATCCTTTCGTGAAAGCTGAAGACCCGCAGCACCGCCTCGTAGGGACTCAACTGGTCGTCAGGCTTGTTCCGGATCAGGCTGCTGATGCTGTGCGGCAACACGCCGTGCTGATCCGCGACGGTGGAGACGATGCGAAGCACAAGCTCGTCCTGCACTTCGAAGAGGGCCTCGGCACTGAAGACGCGCTCGTAGGTCTCGGCCCACATTTGAGCGCCGCTGGCGGCATCGACCAGCTGCACTGCGACGCGAAGCTTGTTTCCCGCTTGACGCAGGTTGCCTTCCATCACGTAGCGGGCTCCAAGTTCCTTGCCGATGGAGCGAACGTCTCCCGACTCGCTGAAGTATTTCGCGGTCGAGCCGCGGGCAATCACGCGCAGGTAGGAAAAGCGGGACAGTCCGGTGACGATCTCATCGGACAAGCCATCCGCCAGGGCTTTGAGTTCGGTGCTCGTGCCCGCGTACTTGAAGGGAAGCACAGCAACCCAGAAACCTTCGTCGGCGCGTGTGGCGCCGGAATCCGGGACAGCTCCGCTACGCAACGTAGAAGAGGTTGGCTGAGTTGAACTCTTCTGGCCCGCAGTCGCCCCGGCTTCCGGAATCTCCAGCCCCGCCTTGCGCAAGCCTTCGAGGAAACGTTCGCCGTATTCCGCATTCCACACTTTTGCGACCTGCTTGCGCATTAATGCCGGCAATTCGGGGCGGAACTTCACCAGCTCTGCGGCTGCCATTGCGCCGCCTTCCACATCGCCAAGCTGACCGTAAGCAGCCGCGACAAACATCGGCGCCAGCGGATTGCCCCGCAGCTTGGCTTTCAACCCGAATGCCAGTGCGCCTCGGTAATCACCTTGAGAGAATGCGTGGTAGAAATCGGCAAACCAGTACCATCCCGGATGGTTGGGATTGAGCTGTTTCGCTCGTCCAACCAGTTCCATGCCGTGTTCCACGCTTCCCGTGTAGGTCAGCAATTCGCCCAGATAGGCAACCGAGTTCCCATCCATCGGGTTCAGGGCAACTGCCCGCTCAACCGCACTACGGAACGATTCGTAGTCCCTCTGCAACCAGAGCGCCTGGCCCAGACTGAAATAAGCCAGATGACTGGAAGCACCAAGTTCGACGGCCCGCCGCGCGGCGGAAGCTGCAATCTCTAACGCATTGGCTTGCAGTTCATATCCGTGCACATAGTCCTGGCCGCATAGAAAAGAAAGCATGGCCCACGCATCCGAGAATGTGGGGGCCCTGCGCACCGCTTCTTCTAGTCCCGTGCGCGCGGCCGTGAGTGCCTGCGGCGTCGCACTATAGCAATAACCGAAGCTGCTCAGCACAGCTTCATAGGGAGTCATCTGCTCGGGATCGCGGCCGCGTAACACCTGGCTCATGCTCAATGGCAGAACACCGTTCATGTCGGCGACAGTGGAAACGATGCGCGGGACGAGATCATCTTGCAACTCGAACAGAGCTTCGCTTGCGAATGCGCGCTCAAAGGTCTCCGCCCAAAGATGGGATCCACTCTGTGCATCGACCAGTTGGACGGCAATGCGGATTTTCGCTCCGGCCTGGCGAACAGTTCCTTCCATGACATAACGTGCGCCCAGTTCCTTGCCCGCGCCCCGAACATCGACCGATTGGCCGGCATAGTGCGACGAGGAACTGCGCGCGATGACGCGTAAATAAGAAAATTTCGACAGGCCGGTGATGATGTCGTCGGTGAGGCCGTCGGCAAGAGCAGATAAATCCGCATCGCGGCCCATGTACTTGAATGGCAGTACTGCGACCCAGAAACCTTCATCCGCCCGCACTGCCCCGGAATCTGGAGCGGGTGCGGTGCGTGCGGATGAAGAAAGCGAGGCGGGCTGCGCAGCGTTCCGTACCAGATCGCGAAATTCGTTGCTCACATCACGCGCGGTCTGCACGCGGTGCCGCGGTTCTTTTTCAAGGCACCGGCGGATAATCCGCGCCAGATCGGTGGGGAGATCCGGCCGCGAATCGGTCACCGCCGGCGGTGTATCCCGCAAAATCGCCGAAACCAACTCGGCGGAAGAACCGCCTTGGAACGGACGCTTTCCCGTCGCCATCTCGTATAGCAGTACGCCCAGCGAAAAAATATCAGTTCGATGGTCGAGGGAACGGCCAGAAGTTTGTTCCGGAGACATGTAGGCGGGCGTCCCCATCACGACCCCTACTTGCGTTCGACTGTCTGAGGTCATGGTAGCATCGTCGAGATTGGAGCCACGGATGTCCTTCGCCAATCCGAAATCCAGCACTTTGAGGCGGCCTTCCTTTGTGACCATGACATTAGCGGGTTTCAGGTCACGGTGCACGATGCCTTTTTCGTGAGCAGCCGCTAGTGCGTCGGCTAACGCTTGCGCGATTTCTAGAATCTGCTCGATGGGGAGGCCGGTTTGGCAAATCAAACGGTCGAGAGGCCGCCCTTCGACGAGTTGCATCGTCAGGAAGTGGACGCCTTCCGATTCTTCCACCGAGTAGATCGTGACAATGTTCGGATGATCAAGTTGGGCGAGGACCTTGGCTTCTCGACGAAAACGCCCTAGCCGTTCGGAATCTTGTGCCATCTCGGCGGGTAGCACCTTGAGCGCTACATCTCGGCCGAGCTTGGTATCGGTTGCGCGATACACCTCTCCCATGCCGCCAGCCCCGAGAGGTGACCGAATTTCATATGAACCGAGTTTGGTCCCGGACGGGAGCGCCATTCGTGGGCGTAATTATAGCCCCGATGCAGCA
>DATJYK010000284.1:0-1371 GCA_035578005.1 Terriglobia bacterium | reverse complement strand
CGGGTCTCGAATCCTGCACCTTGATCTGCGGCCATCGCGAGCGTTTGCTGCTTCATCGTGTTTTGCGTTTGTCGTTACCTGTGCGCTCTATAACGCTTGAGGCGCACAATCGGTGGACTTAATCAGCGTTGCCTTAACGCTTTCACCTCACCGATCACGATCATGTGATCGCCTGCGGCGTGTTCGGCATAAATCTCGCAATCCAGCCAGTGAAGGCTGCCGGCAATGATCGGGTTACCTAGCGGCGATTGCTGCCATTCGACTCCCTGCCACTTGTTCGTACCGCGCAGTGCGAACTGGTTCGAAATCTCGACCTGCTCATCGGACAGAATATTGACAGCGAATCGGCCTGCCTGGCGAATTTTAGGGAAGCTGGCCGAACTGGACATCACACTAAACGACACCAGCGGCGGACTCATCGATACGCTATAGAACGACTGGCAGGTGAAGCCAATTGGCTCGTCGTCAATGTGCGATGTAATCGGCGTTGTTGCACTAATCGTAGAGCTTCGCGGCGGATTGACGTTTACGCGCAACGCTCGGGTTGACCAGGATGTTAGCTTCGCATCGAACTGCGTAGATTCTCGATTTTTTCGCCGAGAAGATGCGCAAGGACCAACGCAAGGCAAGTGGGCCCAAAGGGGTGTACCGCGTCAGGAACTGGCGGGATTACAACGCGGGCTTGATCGCAAGAGGCGATGTCACCATGTGGATTGATGAAGGCGTACTGACGCAGGTATCCGAGGCTGGCCCGACCAGGCGAGGCCGACCGCGTGTCTACAGCGATGCAGCGATCCAGATGCTGCTCGGCCTCAAGCAGGTTTTTCATCTGCCTCTGCGCGCCGTGCAGGGCTTCGCGCACAGCCTGCGCAAACTCGCCTACCCGGGCTTGCCGGTGCCTAACTATACGACCTTGAGCCGTCGCGCGCAGACCCTCAAGGTCGCGCTGCCCGCGCAACGTCCCCATGAACCCATGCATCTCGTGATCGACAGCACCGGACTGAAGGTCTACGGCGAAGGCGAGTGGAAGGTACGCAAGCATGGCTGGTCCAAACGTCGCACATGGCGCAAGGTGCACCTGGCGATGGATGCGAACACAGGCCAGATCTGCGCCGCGCTGATGACCCATCAGGACGAAGGCGATGGCGAGGTGTTGCCCGATCTGCTCGACCAGATTCCGGCTGACGTAATGATCGATACCATCGGCGGCGATGGCGCTTACGACACCAAGCCTTGTCACGCTCAGATCGCCGCGCGCGGCGCGAGCCCGTCGATTCCGCCGCGCGAGGGAGCGAAGCCGTGGCCAGCTCGCACGCCCGGCGCCACCTGGCGCAATGCAGCTATTGCTGCTATCGAAGGAAGCAGCAGGCG
>DATJYK010000283.1:0-2302 GCA_035578005.1 Terriglobia bacterium | reverse complement strand
GTAATGCGGCGAGTGCGTTCGTCCAAATGCGGCCAAACCGAACGGAACTTCCGCTTCAATTCGGATAGGATGCTCATGCCTACGGAGCATAACGCATTGGTTCATAAGATGGTATCTTTATTTATTTACGCAGCCTTAGTGTGCCCCAAGGTATCGGGCGATGCCAAATACTCAACTAGAGCAGTCAGCCTCAGCGGGCCGCCCCGGGGAGCGCCTGCGCGACTATGATCGGCTGAAGCTGGAACTCGGCCAGACCCTGCAGACCGTACTGCATCTGGTTGGCGGCCAGGAGCACCAGGAACAGCACCGCAGCTGGCGAGAGCTACTCACCCGGCTCGCCGAGGACCGCTTTATGCTCGCCGTTGTGGGACAGTTCAATCGCGGGAAGAGCTCCCTGATGAACGCCATTCTTGGGTTAGACCGTCTTCCGGTTGGTGTCGTTCCACTGACCTCCGTGATCACCAAAGTGGCTTACGGCAACCCGGAGCGGGTGTTGATCGAGTTTGAAGGCGGGCGGCTGCGGACTGCGATTCGAATGGACCAGCTCGGAGACTACGTGACCGAGGAGGGTAATCCCGCGAACAAAAAGCGAATTGCGGCCGCCGAAGCTCAACTCCCATCGGAGTTCCTGCGGCGCGGGCTTTTCTTCGTCGATACACCCGGGGTGGGGTCGGCCATTGCGGCCAACACTGCAACCACAGAACACTTCCTTCCCGAGGCTGACGCTGTGATTTTCGTCATGAGTTTCGATTCTCCGCTGAGCCGTGATGAGCTCGAATTCCTGCAAAGAGTCGGAGATCACGTGCGAAAAATCTTCTTCGTGGTGAACAAGGCCGATCTGGCTCCGCAAGAGCATCGCAGCAGGGTACTGAGTTTCGTTCGTGAACAAATCGAGCAGGAGACTGGGCTTCACGAGCCGCGGCTTTTCGCGGTTTCAGCTTTGGTGGGACTCGAGGCGAAGCTCACCGGAGTTCCCGAGCGGCTCGCCGACAGCGGTTTACCCGCCCTCGAAGCCAAGCTTATCGAGTTCCTGACCACCGAGAAAACTACGGAATTCCTGCTGCGGCTTTGCGAAAGGGCGTTGTCGTTGCTCGCCGATTTGGACTCTGTTGCTCTTGCGGAAGCGCACAAGGCAACGTTCGATGACGTGGCAGCCCGAATCGTAAGTATTCGTGATCGACTTATTGGAACGGCAGGTGAAGGGCTCACCCCCATTTCTAGGCGAGTAGTGGCGCGAGCGCTCGAACCCGAGGTCGTGGAAGCCGTACGGAAGGCGTGCCGCGTCTGTACCTGCGTAGCTGATGTGATGTTCAGGTTCATGGCGAAATTTCAATATCAGATCGTGATCAGTGCGCAGGAGCGATTGGCCCTGGCCAGCCGTGGAGGCTTGTGTCCGCTCCATACCTGGCAGTATTCCGAAATTGCGTCCCCGCAAGGTATCGCGGCATCGTTTCCGGCGGTACTGACGACGCTCAGCAAGAGGCTGAGCGGCCTGGCGGAATCGGGTGACAGAAACGCACTGGGGGCTGAGACGAAGAGACTGCTAACCAAGCCGGAACAGTGCCGGGCCTGCCGAGAACAATTCAGCGCGGAGGAACGGGTCATCGAGGAGATCGTACGAGAGATAACCCACGTTGGCGGCCGACTGCCGAAAACGCCTGTCCTGTGTCTTCCCCATTTGAGCGCGCTTCTTCGTAACTTGCCGGATCCGGAGGTAGCCAGTCATTTGGTCGCCTTTGAGGCGGCGGTCCTGGAGCGCTTGGCCGAGAATATGGAGCGGTATGCGCTAAAGCATGACGCGCTTCGCCGTGGCTTACAGAGCGAGGACGAGTGTGTAGCGTACCATCAGGCGCTTAGCCAGTTGGTCGGCGATAAGCGGTTGCAGGCCCCTTGGCGTGTTCAATCCCTGCTGTAAGACGCGTTCGCGACTGGAACGGTTTTCAGAGATGACGCTCTTTCGCCGTTCCGGCCGCAGCGGACAAACGAGTACGGGCTGCTTGTTGGAACTGCGGCTGATGGTGTGTCGCAAGGTTACAAAGTATAAGCGCGGTGTACGCGGTGCAATCAACGATGACTCTCAGTGTAAACGAAAAGATGAGTGCAACGGCTGAGAGAAGGAAGCCGAGGTCATCCTCTCCGACTGGCGAGGTGGATGGCACTGGAACCTACAAATTGGGGAGAAGACCGGCCGACGGGCTGGCTTATGCGCTCGCCATCGCTCAGAAATATCACGTCACCTATGACCGGCTGAAGGAGCGCATCAAAGCATGAGAGCACTGCTGATGTATCGGAACCAGGACTT
>DATJYK010000282.1:0-2124 GCA_035578005.1 Terriglobia bacterium | reverse complement strand
GAACTCAGTCGGCGGTGAAGTCGCGCTGGATTTCATGTTCTGGCCCTCGGCGAAGCATAGGTTCGGTTGGTATCTTGAACCAACCTATGACTACGACTTCGGGCGCGGGCATGAGCAATCGGTCGCCATAACAGGCGGTTTACTGATCGCGATTCCTTGACACGGTCTTGTGGACTTTCAACCCCAGTTCCGCATATTTCTGCCAGTGGTGCAGTTTGCTGTGGCGGCGCTTCTGAGCGCCGAAAGCGCCAATACCATATTTATTTACAATTCGGAGTCGGGCAGCCTAAACTGGTTAGCTGGTATCTAACCTGCTCATGAAGTTGGCTTCTTTAATTCGGAGTCTGAAGTTTCGAAGCCGCCGGCGCGCCTCGGCAGGCGCGGCCTTCGCGCGGGTGCTTCTGACTGGGGCAGTCCTGCTCTCGCAACTCCAACTGGCATGGCTGGCGGGCTTCCACTATCACTCCGAGCTTTCCATAAGCCGCCGGTCGCCGGCGACGATTGTAAGCAATCGGGCGCAGGGTTCGCCCGCGGACGATGGCAGTTCCTGTCCCTTCTGCCAAGTCGTTCGGCACAGTACTTCGTCTCCGCCGTCGACCGTCGTCATCTTCTTCCACAGCACCTCCAACCCCAGAATCACGCAGCCCATTCTGAGACACCCGCTGGCGGCCTCTCACGTGCGTCTGGCGGGGCGTGATCCGCCTCTCTCCTTGTTGGCAAACTGCTGATCTATGGCCCGCAGTGTATTCCGGTCAATTTAGGAGCCATCCCGGGCGGACTACCATCCGGGAGGCTTAGGATTTCCGGCACTGCAGGCTAGCTGCAACCTCATAAACCAGTAATCCAGCCGCTGGAGCGAAAGCGGCGCAGCAAACTTTGCCTTTACAAATACAAGGAGACCTAAATGCACTCATTGATGTATCCCCGGTCAGCGCTCACGCACAGCCCAAAGCCTTCCACCCAACCCTCGCGCAGCCGGTCTTCATGGATAGCTCAAGCTGTTTGCTTCTGCGCGCTTGCTCTGCCCGGCCTCGCCGCCGCACAGACCGGGGCGGGCGTGATCAGCGGCACCGTCACTGATCCCTCGGGCGCGGTGATCGCCGGCGCGTCCGTCACCATCATTAATCCCGTGAGCGGCTTTACACGTACGGCTTCAACCGATGACGCCGGCAGCTTCAGCATCAGTAACGCGCCCTTCAATCCGTATCACCTGGCCGTTACTGCGAAGGGATTTGCGGATTACGTTCAGGACGTTGACATCAGCTCGGCAGTTCCCGTCAACCTGAAAATCGCCATGCAATTGTCCGGTGGGAAAACCACGGTGACGGTCACCAGCGAAGCCGGGGATCTAATCGAGCTCGATCCCACCGCGCATACGGATGTGGACCGGGCCCTGTTTACCAAGCTCCCGCTCGAGAGTCAATCCTCCTCCCTGAGCTCCCTGGTTACCCTGGCCTCGCCCGGGGTCGCGGCCGACTCCAACGGCCTCTTTCATGGCTTCGGCGATCACGCTCAAAACTCGTTCTCCGTCGACGGCCAGCCGATCACGGATCAGCAAAGCAAAGTTTTCTCGAACCAGCTTCCGACGGACGCCGTGCAGTCGTTGGAGGTGATCCAGGGTGCTCCCCCTGCAGAATATGGAGACAAAACCAGCCTGGTCATCGTTGCTACCACGCGCTCCGGCCTTGGAGAGACGCAGCCGCACGGCGATGTAACAGCCTCTTACGGAACCTTCGGGACCGTGAACGGAGGATTCGATCTCGGCTATGGGGGACAAAAATGGGGCAACTTCATCGCGGCCAACGGACTCAACACCAGCCGGTTTCTTGATCCGCCAGAGCATAACGTTATGCACGCAAAGGGCAACGAGGAGAATGCCTTTGACCGCTTCGACTTCAAGCCCTCCGAGGCCGATACCATCAACCTGAATTTCCAGTTCACCCGCTCCTGGTTCCAGACGCCCAACTCGTTCGACGCTCAGAACGCTGCGGGCTGGTCCGGGCTCGTAGTGGATAACGGCGGTCTCGGTCCCGACGGCCTGCCGGTCGGCCCACAAGATCAGCGCTCGCAGATCAAGACGTTCAACATCGCCCCCACCTGGACGCGTCTGATCAACGCCAACAC
>DATJYK010000281.1:0-3176 GCA_035578005.1 Terriglobia bacterium | reverse complement strand
GTAACTACCCAGCCGGGGGTTCAGAGGCCGAGTTGGCTGGCGAGGGATTCCGGGGGCAGGGTCATGGCTTTGAGGATGTCGAAGCCTTGCTTTCGGGCCGAGGAGATGACGGAGCGCAGGCGGGCGAAGTCTATGGCGCCTTGAGGGGTTCGGAAGCCGCCGGAGATTTTGGCCTTCACCTTCATCATTCTGAGGTCCTGTTCGGCGAGGTTGTTTGTGAAGGGGACGGCGAAATTGGCGAGGAACCTGAGGGTGGCCTCCTTGAAGGTCTTGAACCGGATGAGAAGATTGTGAGCCGGCCGCTGCTTCTTCCGCTTTTTTGGGTTCTTGGAGGGATCGAAGGCCGGCAGGCTCCGGTGAAGGGCGAGGCCTTCGCGAACGGCGGCCCAATATCGCTCTTCGAAGCCCTTGATCGTTTCGGGGGCGAGGCCCGCGGCGCCCGTGGTCCTGGCCGCCCGCACGGCCTCGTTGGCGTTGAGAAGCGTTGCGCGCAAGGCCTCGGCCCAAGGCTCTTTGTCGAGTTCGCAGACCGCCTGAAGCTCGCGCAACAGATGGGCATTGCAGAACGCGTGATCGACGTTTTCGAGACCGTAGTAGGCGCGCCAATGGTCGTGGACCACGACGCCGCCCCGGCATTCGAGCACGGCCGAGCGGGGCTCGCCGGCGCGATAGAAGGTGTGGGTCGCGGTCGAGGCGGTGTGCAGCCAGCGGGTCTGGCCTGCGATGCGAAAGCCGGTTTCGTCGAGGCAGCGCACCGGCGCGGCCGCCACGCATTCGCCGATGCGGCGATGAACCGCAGCCAGCGTTTCGGCCTTCGCCCGGACCCAGCGGGCCACGCTCGCTCCGCAAGCCCGCGCTCCGAACAGGTCGGCCAGAACCCGCGCGGTCCTCTCCTCGGGCACAAGCTGCTGGGCGTTGAGATAAACGCCCGTCGCCCGGACGCGCTCGCCATATTGCGCCGGCGCAACGATCCCTTCGGGGAAATCGGCGCGCGTGCGGCGGCGGCAGGACGCGCAGTCATGGATCGCCGCGCGGTGCTCAGTCACGATCATGAGCTTCTCCGGGAGATCGAAAACCTGGCGCGTCTCCTCGCCGACCTTCGAACTCGCCAAAAGCCGCGCCTGGCAATGCCCGCAGCGGTCCGCCCTGTGCTCGACAATCCTGTCCGGCTCGGCCGTCTGACGCAGCGTCTCGCCGCGATGACCCTTCTGGCCGCCGCTCGGCCTGCCGGCGCTGTTGCGCAAGCTCTTCAACACCCGGGGCTTCTTCTTCAGTCCGTCGCTCGACGGCGGCTTCGAGCTGTTGGAGCTGTCCAGACCCAGCCGCCGCCGAAGATCGGCGTTCTCCGCCTCCAGCGCCTCAAGCCTCAACATCAGCGAGGCCACAAACGCTTCGGCTTCCGGCGAAAGATTCATTCCACCCTTGAGTCAGAACGCCATCGCCTTGTCTCACAAAATCGTACGCCACAACGCAATCAAACCGCCCGTGTGACTTTTCTGACTCACCCCAGCTGGGTAGTTACAATTCACAGGGAAATCCTCTGTAAGCATCTGATAGAGCGCGGTATTCCGACGTCGAAATTCGAAAAAAGGACCTCAAAAAGACGATTTCCCTGTTCTTTGTAACTCCCAAGGAGGGGGTCAGGTTGGAAGGGCGTTGATGAGGGAGGGGGCGTCGCGGGTGAGGGTCTGGAGGATATTCCAGCCCTGTTTTCGGGCGGTGGCGATAATGGAACGGAGCGCGGCGAAGTCTTGAGCGGCGTCGAAAGTTCGGAAGGCGCCGGAGATTTTCATTTTCACCTTCATCATGCGCAGCGCCTGTTCGGCGAGGTTGTTGGTGAAAGGGACGTCGAAGTCGACGAGGAAGCGCAGGACATCGTCCTTGAACTGATGCAGTCGGCGCAACAGGTTCTCTCCCGGCCTTCGCTTGGTCTTGCCTCTGGCGGGCTGAGGAAGGCGGGGCAGCTTGCGGTGGAAAGCGAGCCCTTCGCGCAAGATGTCCCAGAAGCGGATGTCGAAGCACTTGAGAAGGGCGGCGTCGAGCGCTCTTTCGCCCCGCGCCTTGGCTTCTCCGACCGCTCGGTTGGCGTCAAGCAGGAGATCGCGCATGAGAGCCGCCCACGGCTCATGATCGAATTCGATCAGCGCCTTGAGTTCGCGCAGGTGATGGGCGTTGCAGCGCGCGTGGGCGGCTCCTGCGAGAGCGCCATAGGATTTGAAGCCGTCGTGGACGACCACGCCGCCGGCAAGATTGCCCGGCACGTCGCCCCGCTTGTCCGAGACGCGGTAGAGCGTGAGGCTTTCGGTTGCGACCGTGTGCAGCCATTGCGTTTGGCCCGCGACGCGGAAGCCGGTTTCATCGAGGCAGCGCACGTGCGCGGCGCCGACGAGCGCGCCGATCCGCCCGGCGGCCGGCGCCAGGGCGTTGGCTTTTCGCCTCACCCAGTCCATCACGCTTGCCGGGCAAAGGCCAGGGACGCCGATGAGGTCGGCAAGCGTCTGCGCCGTCCGGTCCTCGGGGATCAATTGCTGCAGATGGAGATAGACGGCCGCCGCGCGCAGACGCTCGCCATATTGCGCCGGCGCCTCCACGCCTTCGGGAAAGGCCGTCCCCGTGCGCCCGCCGCAGCCGGCGCAGGCGTACACAGGCCGCTGATGTTCGGTGACTTCGATCAGCTTCGCCGGCAAGTCGAAGACTTGCCGCCTCTCGGTTTCCTGCGCCATCGAAAGCGTCAGGCCGGCGCCGCAATGGCGGCAGGCGCGCGCCTCGTGCAGCACGATCCGGTCCGGATCGGCGACCCGCTTGAGCGTATCGCCCTTGTGGCCGGCCTGTCCGCCGCTCGTCTTGCCGGATGGTTGGCGCAGGCTCGCCGGCTTCTTCCTCAAGCCGTCGCTCGAGGGCGGCTTCGAACTCGTCGAACTATCGAGACCAAGCCTGCGCTTCAAATCGGCGTTCTCCGCCCGCAAGGCTGCATTCTCACGCTCAAGCTCGGCCACCCGCGCTTCAAGTCTCTCGATCCGACCCTGAAGGCCGTCGATGAGGCTGCGAATCTCGGCCGGAAGCTCCATTCCCACCTTGAATCACAGTCCGATCCCCCTGACTCCCCCAAATCATCTTCCAGCCGCATTTCCGCGCTCAGCGTGACCCTTCGGACTCACCCCCTCCTTGGGAGTTAC
>DATJYK010000280.1:0-1618 GCA_035578005.1 Terriglobia bacterium | reverse complement strand
GCTCCGGGTGCTGGTGTCTCACCCGCAAGCCTGACGTATGGGAACCAGGTGATTGGGACCAGCAGCGGCGGGCAGACGGTGATAGTCAACAGCACGGGCACGGATCCGCTCACGATCTCGAGCATCGCGTTGTCCGGCGCGAACCCGGCAGAGTATTCGCAGACCAACAACTGCCCGCTTTCTCCGGCGATGTTGCCGGCAGGGCAGTCCTGCACGATCCAGGTCAGTTTCGCGCCGCTGGCCGTTGGCACGCGCACCGCCAACCTTGTTGTTACCGACAACGACAGCAACGTTGTTGGTTCTCAGCAGAGCGTGTCCCTGACGGGCACGGCCTCCGCTCCTGCTCCTACTGTCACCTCCGTCGATGTGCCCTTCACTCCTGGCACGAACGTCTCCAACGTTGCCACCATCAACTGTCCGTCGAATACTTCGCCCTGTACGGATCCGAATGCGCATTCCTTGAAGATCCAGTTCAGCCAGGTCAACACGCCCTTCGTCATGACCGTCACGGCCTACGAAGTGCCGCTGTCTGAAGCCAACGGTGTCTGCGCAGTGGGCAGTAACGAAACCACGGATTTCGACTGCCGCTTCACGCAGTTCTTCCCGATCCAGAACCAGGCCAACGGGGACGTGATCGTTCCCCAGTGCATTCCCTACTCCAACGGGAACTGCGTTTTCTACCGCATCACCAACGCTCCCGGCGCCAGCGCCTATACCGGTCCGGTGTTCGAGAACATATCCTGGAACAACACCGCTTACCTGCCTCCGGCGTTCTACCAGGTCAACAACCCTCGCGCGTACGACGATCCCGACTATTCGCCATACGACGTGAATCACCAGTTCGCGCTGGACATCACCGACTTTTTCAACCCCATCGCGCAGGTGGGGACGGATCCGACCATCACCATGCACACCACGCGGTTCAGCGACTTCACCATCGCCTGGCCCGGATCGCTGCCCAACCCCGGGTACACCTTCACCTTCCAGGCGCCGTTGAATGGCACGCCGAGCGTCACGCAAGGCACCACGATACCTGTGGCGTTCTCGCTCACGCAGAGCGGCACGCCCATCGCCAACGCCCTGACTCCACCCAATGTAGTTTCCCTGGGTCTCCTCAATGGGCAGGGCACTCGCCTGCCGGCGCTGGCTCCGGATGGCTCTGCGGCCGCATTCGTCTATAACTCCCAGGCGCAGGTCTATCAGTTGACCTTGGCGACGCAGAACCTGGTGCCAGGGACCTACACGTTGTTGGTGAGTTCGAACCTGTTTTCGCAGCAGGTGGCCACGTTCACTATCACACCGGTGCCGCTGCAGATCGTGACCAGTTCGCCGCTGACCAGCGGAACGAACGGAGTGCTCTATCCACAGGCGTTTACGGCCATTGGCGGCACGGCGCCGTACAGTTGGGTAATCAGCAATGGCTCGCTGCCGAATGGGGTGACACTGACGACGGGCGGGTTCCTGGATGGGACACCGACGGCGACGGGGACATTCACATTCACGCTGCAAGTGACCGACGCGGCGCAGAGTTCCCAGAGTCAGGTCTATAGCCTGACCATCAACCCACCCGCACTGGTGTCGATCGCGGTGACACCGGCCAATGCCAGCATCACTCAGG
>DATJYK010000279.1:0-1466 GCA_035578005.1 Terriglobia bacterium | reverse complement strand
CATCATCGGCCTGGAGCGTCCCACGGCCGGAACGGTTCGCGTGCGCGGAGTCGATATCAATGGTTGCTCCGCGGAAGAACTGAAAGCCATTCGGTGCGCGATGGGCGTAGCCTTCCAGGAAGCTGCACTCTTCAATTCGCTGTCCGTCGAAGACAACATCAACTTTCCGATTCGCGAATTAACAACCCTCGCCGATCCGGTCATCGAGATTATGACCTACATGAAACTCGCGGCGGTAGGTTTGGCCGAATCCGGGAACCTGATGCCTCAGGAGTTATCAGGGGGCATGAAAAAACGCGCGGCGGTGGCCCGCGCGACCGCGCTCGACCCTGAAATCCTGGTGTTCGACGAGCCATCTGCCGGCCTTGATCCAATCGTTGCGGCCGGATTGGACGAACTGATCCTGTTCCTGAAGAAGGCCTTTCAGATGACCATCCTGGTTGTAACGCACGAGTTGGCGAGTGCGTTCCGCATCGCCGATCGACTGGCGATGCTGTACCGGGGCTCACTCATTGCCGTGGGCACAAAGGATGCATTCCGGGCGAACCCACATCCGCGAATCCGGCAGTTTCTTGATCGCCAACCGGATCCTATTACCCAAAGCGCTGCCGTGCAGACACATATTCGTGAGCTGGCAGGGTTAACGGGAGCGAAAACATGAAAACAGAAGCCAAGGTCGGCGCCTTTGTCTTAGTCTGTGCGGCGATATTACTCATTACCATCTATCGCGTCAGCAGCGCCCAGATCAGGGGCGCACGTGTTTCCTACAAGACCTACCTGCGCTACGCAGGTGGATTGGAGCCGGGGGCCGACGTCCTGTTTGGCGGCATCACCGTAGGCGCGGTCACAGCCGTGCGACCCGATGCCCAGGACCCGACCCGAATTGAAATTCTGATGGACGTGAAGCTGGGCACTCCGGTAAACGCCAGATGTGTCGCGCGGCTCGGATCGGTAACACTCGTTACGAACCCGGTTATCTCGATTAGTACTGGAGCAAACGACGCACCCCGGTTGCCGCCGGGCAGCGTGATTCCCCCGGAGGAAACGATAAGTGTCGACGACGAAGAACGCAAGATCGCAGCCCTGGCTGACTCCGCCCACACGCTGATGGATGCCCTCCAGACCGACGTCAAGGACGCCCACACGTTGATCGCACACTTGAACGAGGTCACCGATAAACCCAATCAGCAGCGGCTGGCAAACGTTCTGGCGAACGCCGATGCGATGGTTGCGCGTACATCACCGAAAATCGACCAGATCAGCGACCAGCTTGTGAAGCTGACGAACGAAGCGAACGGAGTCATGGCGAAGATGGGCCCGGCTGTGGACAACATCAACGCGACTGCGTCGAACGCCAACCAAACCATCTCTTCCCTGCGCGAGCCGACGCAGGCCGATCTTGTTGAGGTTAGGAAAACATTGGCCGAACTGCAGGCGCAGATGCGGGCAAAAGATCAGGACATTAC
>DATJYK010000278.1:0-4149 GCA_035578005.1 Terriglobia bacterium | reverse complement strand
AGAGTTGAGCCGAGTAGAAGTGATGGGGAGGGTAAAGGCGCGGAGCCTGCGACTGATCGAAGCGGCGGAGATGCTGGGGTTAAGTTATCGGCAGAGCAAGCGGATCTGGGCGCGGTATCGGGCAGGAGGAGCCAAGGCGCTGCAGCACGGCAACTGTGGTCGGGTGTCCAACCGGGCGTACGGGGCAGAGTTCCGAGCGGCGGTGCTGAAACAGGTGCAGGCGCGGTACGAGGATTTCGGCTCGACACTGGCGGCCGAGCACCTGGCGAGCGATGACGGACTTAACGTGCATGCCGAGACGTTGCGGCGCTGGCGGAAAGAAGCCGGTCTGTGGCAGCGGCAGCGGCGGCGGAAACCGTATCGGCGCCGGCGGGAAGCGAAGGCACACTTCGGCGAGTTAGTGCAGTTGGACGGAAGCTTTCACCAGTGGCTGGAAGGGCGTGGACCGCGCGGTTGTCTGATGCACATGGTCGACGACGCCACGACGAAAGCGCTGGGTTGGTTTACGGCGGAGGAGTCGATCTGGGCTGCGGTGGCAGTGTTGCGGCGCTGGATCGAACGCTACGGAGTGCCGCAAGCCCTGTACACGGACTGGAAGAACGTCTACGTGCGTTCGCCCAATGCCGGGGAGCGCATGCGGGGAGAGCCGGCGGTGACGCAGTTTGGACGCATGTGCGCGAAGTTGGGCATCGAGATCATTGCCGCCAGTTCTCCGCAAGCCAAAGGGCGCGTGGAGCGGGCGCACGGCACGCATCAGGACCGACTGGTGAAGAAACTGCGGCTGGCCGGAATCGCCAACTATGACGACGCCAACGCATATCTGGACGAGCACTATCTTGTCGAACACAACCGGCGTTACGCGCATGCAGCGGCGGCGCCAGCCGATTATCACCGGCGACGCCCGACGGCGCGGCAACTGGACGAAGTCTTCCGACTGGAGGAGGAACGCGTGGTCAGCGAGGACTGGGTAGTGCGCTACCAGAACCGGCTGTTGCAACTGGAACGGCCCAGCCGGCCCAGGGTACCGGCGAAGAGCCGGGTGCTGGTGCGGGAAAACCAAGCCGGGGAACTGGCGATTCACTATCGCGATCACGGTCTGGTGTTCCGCGAATGGAAGGCGGCTTCTACATCGCTGAGCGAGGGAAGGAGCGTTGCCCCTTCCCCCGCGCCCCCATCCCCAAAACCGAAATCGTGCATCCCCGCGGCGGATCATCCGTGGAGAAGAAATCGCTATCAACAAATGAAAACACCGATATTTTCTGCGGCTTGGTGAACCTATAACTGGGGGACATTTCTATTGTGGCCAAGATGGGGACATTTCTATTGTGGTATGACACATCGGAATTTTCTGCTTGACACCGTACGCCGGGCTTCTCTAACCTTCCACAATTCTCGTAAGGTTCTGGGAAGCCCGTCAGGGTTCAGTCGACTCGAAGGCGTGTCATGGGGAACTCCCTATGAAGTGCGGAGCCTTTAGTGGTGACACTGTCGGCCATTGGGTTCTGCCGACATGGTCCTGTTCTTCCCTGAACTCCGATCGTGCTGTCTTCGCGACAAATGAATAATCCCGTCTTTCACGGAGGGGCTGTGTATGGGAATTGGCAAGCGTCTTGCTGACTCACGCAGTGCACGCCAGGCCGGTATCGCTCTCCTGGGCGCAATGATTCTTTGTGTGATGGCCTCCGCCCAAAATACAAATGGGCGAATCCTCGGTACGGTGACTGACACGCAAGGTGCAGCCATTGCCGGCGCAAAGGTCACAATCACGAACACCGGAACAAACGTCGCGTCCGACACGGTCACGAACGAGGAAGGGTACTACCAGGTCTTACAGCTGCCCATTGGGTCTTACACTGTCTCGGTCGAGCACCAGGGCTTCGCCAAAACCATGACGGGCGAGACGCCTTTGGACATCAATCAGTCGCTTCGCATCGATGTCCACCTGAAGCCCGGATCGGTCGTCGAGACTGTGCAGGTGGCCGCCGAAGCGGCGCAGGTCGAGACCGTGAATGCGACTCTCGGAGCAACCGTCACCGGTGCTCCGATTCAGGATCTCCCCCTCAACGGAAGGAACACGCTCGATCTGGCGTTGACCCAGCCCGGCGTGATTCCGATCGCGGACGATATCGGCACCTATGGCACCAGCAATGGCGGCTCCAACGGCAACGGCGGAATCAGTGTGGCTGGCGGCCGTGGCGATGCTGTGACCTATCTTCTGGACGGCGGTTCGAACAATCGGACCACCAGCAATCAGGTTGTGTTTAATCCCAACCCGGAGGCCGTCGAGGAATTTCGCCTTCTTGAAAATAACTACACCGCAGAGTACGGACGCAATGGAGGCGGAACCGTAACCGAGGTCATCAAGTCAGGGACGAATTCGATTCACGGAAGTTTGTTCGATTACCTGCGCAACGACGCGTTCAATGCCAACGACTATTTTGACAATGCACTGGGGAACCCTCGTCCCGTGCTGAAACGCAATCAGTTTGGAGGCACGGTTGGCGGTCCGATCACGATCCCCAAACTCATCGACGGCAAGGACCGTTTCTTTTTCTTCTTCGGATACCAAGGGCAGCGACAGACGCAAACCGTCAACACGGGCTTCGTCACGACGTACACTCCTGCCCAGTTGAATGGTGATTTTTCAAACTTCAATAACGCCGGTCCAGATCCAGGCGTTGTCAACTTTCTTCAATTGCATCCCTACTATCAGGCTGATCCCGCAAAGCAAGCTCAAGCCATCATCGATCCCTCGAAGATCGATCCGGTGGCGCAGAAGTATATTGCCGCGGGTTTGCTTCCGACTTCGCCCACGGGACAAGTGTTTCCGCAAGGATCGGCGAAGGACGATGTGAATCAATATTTGGGAAAGTTCGATTTCTATGCGACCCGCAACGATCGCATCTCGATGACCCTTGGTTACAACAAGGAGCCAGTAGGAAATCCGTTTTTTGGCGCGAACGTCACAGGGTTCACTGCGGCTACCACGGCTTGGGACTACTTCGGCAACATTGGCTACACGAAGACGATCAGTGCATCCCTTTTGAACGAATTACACATCACGGCACAGCGCTGGTATGAGACGGCATTTCCTACTTCCCATCCGCCGAACCTGGCAGCCTTAGGGATTCAGGTGCAATCCGATGATCCTTTCGGGCCCGCGACATTGTCATTCGCAAGCGGCATGACGGCGGGTTTTGACCCAAACGTACATTGGAAGGCCGATAACAACTACGCCATAACCGACACGTTCAGTTGGACCCGCGGGCGCCATAGTCTCAAGTTCGGCGGCCGTTTTGGAATCATGCAGGAGAACACCGTCTACGCGTATCAGACCAACGGAATTTTCTACTTCTCCGGTCCCTACGGAATTGGCTCCGGCAACGATCTTGCCGACTTCCTGTTTGGAGCTTCTGACGAGTTCGACGAATATTCCAAAGCGCCAAGCAACGAACACCAGCGACAATATGCTGTCTTCGGACAGGATGAGTGGAAAGCAGCCTCGCGCCTTACTTTGACCTTCGGCTTGCGTTACGAATACACGAGTCCTGAAACCGATACGCACGGTTACACCTTCAGCATTGTGCCGGGTGCCCAATCCATTAAATTTCCGAATGCACCTCTGGGATTTCTGGTTCCTGGAGATCCGGGAGCACCTCGTGGATGGTACTTCCCCGATCACAAGAACATCGCTCCTCGCTTCGGCTTTGCGTGGGATCCTTTCGGAGATGGAAAGACGAGCATTCGCGGCGGGGCCGGATTGTTCTTCGACACGCTGAATGGCTGGATGTCAGACTGGGCCACGGACGAGCCGCCGTGGGCTGGCGGCGCTGCTGTCGTACAGGACCCAACTTTGCCCACGAATCCACTTCCCGCAAATGGACCGAGCACCATCCTCTCGCACCCGTACGAGTCGGCCCAGTATGTTGACCCGTTCCCTTCGCAGATACCACCGCCTTCCAACGTCAACTTTTACGATGCCGGGTTCCTTCCGCTACTTGGCCCAGGCAACAACTTCGTCGACATTCACCTGAAGACCCCATATATCTATCAGTACAACCTGAGCTTTCAGCGTCAGCTCACCAACGGCCTCATGGCTGAACTTGGCTATGCCGGCAGCTCTTCCCATAACCTGTTGACGTGGGTCGA
>DATJYK010000277.1:0-18225 GCA_035578005.1 Terriglobia bacterium | reverse complement strand
GATCTCGGCGGCGACTTCTATGATCGTCTTGAACCCGAACGCCTGACCCGTTATTACGTCAAGCGGCTCGAAGGTCTAGGTCATAAGGTCACCCTTGACCCCAGCGTTAATACCTGACCGAAATTTTCGGAACAGAAATGCAGGCTAACATGCTACTCAAGACGGTTCGCTAAGTCGAGGAGAGCCGCGACGCAATAGCCTGAACGTGAACTTTTGGGAGAACTAATTCCTGTGCTTCCCGCAAATACTTTGGACGGGCGCGTCGCGATCATCACCGGAGGGGGAACCGGTATTGGGTTCGCCATCGCCTCGGAGTTTGCCAGGCTTGGCGCGCGTGTGGTGCTGGCCAGCCGCAGTGCGGAGCACATTGAGCCAGCGGCTCGCGAGCTTCAACAGCGCGGCTTCGAAGCCGCCGCAGTGCCCACAGACGTGCGCATTCCCGAGCAAGTCGACCGGCTGGTGGGTGAGACTCTTCGACGCTTCGGCGCCATCGACATTCTGGTGAACAATGCCGCCGGCAACTTCATTTGTCCCGCCGAAAAACTTTCGGTGAACGGCTGGAATGCGGTTGTGAACATTGTCCTGAACGGGACCTTTTATTGTTCGCGGGCAGCCGGGCTCCACATGATCGAAAGCGGGCGTGGTGGCAACATTCTGAATATTGTCGCCGCCTATGCCTGGACGGGCGGTCCGGACACAGTGCATTCCGCCTCAGCCAAAGCCGGAGTCGTAGCGATGACGCGCACGCTGGCCGTGGAGTGGGCGCGTTACAAGATTCGAGTAAACGCCATCGCTCCCGGGCCGGTGGAAACCGAAGGCGCGGGCAGCCACCTGTGGGCATCTTCTGAAGCACGCGCAGCCATGATCCGGAGGATTCCTCGAGGCCGGATCGGCGAAGTAAATGAAATTGCCAACGGTGCGGCGTACTTGGTTTCTGACTTCGCCGATTTCATCACCGGCGAGGTGCTGGTGATGGACGGCGGTCAGTGGTTGGGGAAAGGCATGTTCGGACAATAGGCGTCGCAGAGGGTGTCACTCAGGGCAAGAAAAGATTCGGTTACGTCTTGAAGACGTTGTGGCTTACGTCCCCGCCGTTCGTATAAACTGGTTCATCACCAAAGGATGACACGTTAATGACTCCCAGGTTGATCGCGGTTTCCGGACCTCTAAAGGGCAGCGTATTTCCGCTGGGAGAAGGCGGTGTCACCCTCGGTCGCCTGGAGTCAAACACCGTCGCCGTACCCGACATGGCAGTTTCCCGCCGGCACTGTTTGATCCGAAGCGAAGGGACGGGCTTCAAGCTGATCGATCTCAAGAGCCGCAACGGGTGCTACGTCAACACCATTCCCGTGAAGGAGCATGAGCTTCGCGAGGGAGATCGAATCGGAATCGGCGACTCCCACTTTATCTTTCGCATCTCGGAGGATCGCGCTTCACCCACCTGGTCCGTCGAGGTAAAAGAGGAGCCGGTTGCCGGCAACACCATCCAGTTGCGGCGTGAAGATGCGGTGTACCTCCAGCCGGAACGGCTGCTCTCGAGCGGTTCCCCGACCCCGCGTCAGACGCGCGACCTGCACGCCCTGCTGAGAGTGAGCCAGGCGATCAATTCCGACCCTGGCCGCGACCTTCCTGGCCTGGCAGGACGCCTTCTGGCTCTGATGCTGGAGTTGGCGCACGCTGACCGGGGCGTGATTCTTCTGGGTTCGGAAGCGAATGGGGACCTGGAGAGTGTGGCGGCGCTCGATCGCCGAACCGGCGCCAATGTCCGCATGCAAGTGAGTCGCACTTTGGTGCGCCGGGTACTGGACGAGCGCGTCGGCCTGCTGTGCAACGACATCCGCCAGGACGAAATGTTAGGCAAGGCGGAAAGCGTCGTAGCCTCACTGGTTCACGCTGTGCTAGCGGTCCCGATTCCCGGCCGCGAAAAACCGTCAGGCGTGATCTACCTGGCGCTGCTCACTCCGTCTCGGCGCTTCGAAGAAGCGGACCTGCACCTGGTAACCGGCATTGGCGGGGTATCGGCTGCGGCTTTCGAGAATGCCCTGAGCCTGGCGAATCTTGAAAATGAGAACCAGCGCTTGCAGGGGGAAATCGAAATCGAGCATCGCATGGTGGGAACCAGCCCTGTGATGGAGGAGGTCTATCGGTTTATCGGGCGCGCCGCGAGACAGAATTCAACCGTGTTGATCACCGGCGAAAGCGGCACAGGCAAGGAACTGGTGGCCCGTGCGCTGCATGCCAACAGCCCGCGAGCGGGCAGGCCTTTCGTTGCCGTAAACTGCGCCGCGTTGATGGAGAGCCTTTTGGAGAGCGAGCTCTTCGGCCACGAAAAGGGCGCCTTCACGGGCGCCGCCGCCACCAAGAAGGGAAAGATTGAAGTTGCGGATGGGGGCACGCTGTTTCTGGATGAGATCGCGGAGATGGCTCCGAAGCTACAGGCCAAGCTGCTGCGCGTTCTTCAGGAACGGGAGTTCGAGCGCGTCGGTGGAACGCGACCGCTGAGGGTGGATATTCGCGTGATCGCCGCCACCAATCGGGAACTGGAGCAGGAGATTCAGCGCGGCAACTTCCGCCAGGACCTGTTCTACCGGCTCAACGTCGTCGCGGTGCGGGTGCCGCCGCTGCGCGAGCGGCGAGAAGACATCAGCGCGCTCGTCAACTACTTTGTGAGTAAGCACTCCCGCGAAGCAAACCGTCACAGCAAGGTGATTAGTCCTGAGGCGTTAGCTTACATGGTGCGGTATGACTGGCCGGGAAACGTTCGCGAACTGGAGAACGCCATCGAGCATGCCGTGGTGCTCGGCTCCGGCGACACGATTCTGCCTGAGGAGCTTCCCGAGGCTGTGCTGGAATCGGGAACCTCCACGGGCGGCCTCGCCTCCTATCATGAAGCCGTGCGGCAGGCCAAACGCGAAGTCATCCTGAAGGCCTTCGAGAAAGCGGCGGGCAATTATACCGAAACCGCAAAGGTGCTCGGCATCCATGTGAACTATCTCCATCGGGTGATCCGGACTCTGGGTCTCAAGCCGGCGCTTCGGCAGCCGGGTGGCAACCTCGCGACGGGGGCTTAGCAGGCGTCTTTGTAACTCTGTCGGGCAATTGAGGTGGGAAAGCCTGCAGCTCAGGTCAACTTGCCTTGGACGGCCTGTCCGGTCAGACGGCTGTGGCGCTGCCTAGGGGTGTGGGGGGGCCGTCGGGCCCGCGCTGGTGGCTTTAAGCGCGTCGAGCGCGCCGCTGAGCAAGAAGCGCGCCGTTTTCGTAACGTTCGGATCGCTCTCGTCGGTCCATCGCCGGCTGGCGTTTTGCAAGTCAGCGCTGGAGACAAACTGCGCTTTGCCGTCGAAGCCGCAGCTCCCGGTAATCTCGAACACCGCTCCGCCGAGTTCAAACCGGGTGGGCTTGACGATCAGGTGACGGTCGCGGACGTCCAAAGAGATTTCCCCGGAGTGAAGCGTGAGCGAGTTGCGAACCGGCGGCGGTTCTCCCCACGCGGCCGCACGAATGGTGTCGCGCAAAGGATCATAATGACCAAGATCCACATTGGTCACCGTCAGTCGCGCGTGACCCTGGAGAGTTGTTTCAAGGGCGGGAAATGAGGCGCCCTCAGCCGAAAGGCGCCCGCTGAAAGCAACGGCACCTCGCGCCTCGGCGAGTTGGGAGGGAAGGTGCGACGCCCAGTTCTCAATGCGCAAGCCGCTTACCGCAAAGTCGGTCGCGAGGCGCGGCTGTGGACCATTAAGATCAGCCTCGGCTGAGGCTAGACCGCGGCCGGCCGATACTCGGAACTCGGCTGAGGTCACGCGCAGCAGGCGCTTCGACATTTCAACGTGGGCGCGGACGTTTCGAAGAGTTACTCGCTTGTATGTCAAAGCGGATGTGCTGAGTTCGCCGCGGACGTTGAGAGCGTTGAAGAGACTGGTGCCGGCGGCCCGGCGCGCGGCCAGCGTGCTGAGGCCGGGAATAAGTTCGAACCAAGGCGTTGCTGTAGGGTGTCCTAAGGCCTCGAACCACGATGAAGCCTCTGCCAGATCAAGAGCTGGCGACCGCGCCTCAAAGGTCCAAGGTTCCGTCCGAGCGCCTGCGTGTTCTACTCGGCCGGTGAAGACCGCGCCCGCGAAGCTGGCGGTCAGCGGATCGATGGTGATACGTCCATTGTCAATCTCGACGTGGGCCTTTGAAATTTGTATGGGTTTAATGAGCCCGGGCAATACGAGTTCAGTTGCGCGTACCTCCGCCGCGCCTGTCAGTGATGGATGAACGAAAGGCCGTAGCGTGCCCGCAAGAGTCACGTTCGCTGTCACTAGGCCTCGGGCGTCGATGCTACGCGCGGGCCCGAAGCCGAGACCCGCGGCCAGAGTAAGAATTTCGTGGGCGGCCGAGGGACGTGCCGAAAAAGAAAGCCGGTATCCGGGCTCTAGGAGGCCCTCGGGCCGGAGTCTTTTGTGCGCCGCCTGCCGAACCCGGCCTGGCGTCAGCTCGCTCGGGGTCAGGGCGGGAAGGTTCAAGGAGCCCTCTGCGACAACGGTAAGATTCGGTGTAGCGCTAATCCTGACAGGCAGGAGTGCAAAGTGCCTGCCCTCGAATCGCACAACGGTATCCGACACGGGCATGGCGCTGTTGCCGACGACAAGCCGGGAGCTGCGAGAACTTGCTGAACCTGAATAGGAAAGATGGGGCCATTCGCCTTGGATGGAAACGGCACTATCCAAGATGCCAGTCAACCGCAACGGCAGCTTGGGATCCCACCATGGGGGCTGCCCGGCTAAGCGGCCCACCAAGGTCGTAAAGTTTTCCAGACGCGATCGATCGGTGGCGGCCGTGAGGTTGAGAAGCGGGTTCGCCCCGAGTTGCAGCATGCTCCCCTTCAAGCTCAAACGGGAATCTCCGAAGCTGGCCTCGAGGTCGCCAATATCTGCTCGCCCTGCTAGCCGGTCGAGTTGCCCTTTCAGCGAAATACTGACGGGTAAGTCTGCTACCGGCGGCGGCGACTCCCAGCGCCGGAGCTGATTGAGGCGGAGTTGAGCTTCCACATTGAGCAAGCTGGGTGAGCCGGTCAGATGGAGTTCGGCGTCTATAAGTCCGTAGATCTCCGGATTGCGGCCGGCCAACAGCGGTATCCAGTCATAGAGCAGTGCGCCCCGTGTGCGCAGGGTTGCGTTCAGTGCGTTTTCTCCTCCTTGGCCGGGCTTCCAAAGGCCTTGTAATTCGATCTGCCCGGGTGAAGGCATGCCGAGACCCGTGCGAATGTCGGTGCGCACCGGAGACCCGGTCAGATCGAAGTTGAGCAGGCGCCGTTTGCGATCAAGATCCACGCGGCCATGGAGGTCTGTCACCGCGAAAGGCTTTTTGTCGACGCCGAACTTGAAGTTGAGGCGGGCGTCACTGACTTCGATCGAAAGGCTGGACGGTCCGGGCAGGGCATGGGCCGCGCCTGCCACAAATCGCTCCACGTTCCAGCGGCCCGGCGAATCCCGTACCAAGTTGATCGCGGCGCCCTCAAGGCTCAGGCTTTCCAATGCGGCCTGGCCACGCAACAGGCCGACAAGGCTGACGTCGCAATCGATGTGGTCCACTCGTGCGAACGGTTCGGCGCCGAATTGAGGATCCTCAAGAACGCTGACGTTGTCGATGGAGAAGCCCGGGCGAGGAATGAACTTCAGTGAGATGTGTCCAAACTGGACCGGCCGTCCCAAAGCTTGCTGCAAGCGCGTTGCAACGCGGTGACGATAGCGCTCTGCGCTCAGAATTGACGGTAGGAACCACGCCGCAGCCAGCAAGGCCAGCGCGAGCGCCGCGATGCGTGCATAACGACGGGTCCTCATCAGCGTACAATCCGAAAGGTGCGGAGCCAGCGCGTCTTGGTAAAGAAATGCACGACCAGGTCGAGTGTTTGCGAGATTCGGTCCCCTACGGATGTTTGCAGGTATTCCCCGCTTGGCGTCTCGAAGGACCAATAGATGAGAAGCGGCTGTCCCGAGGCGAGCTTTCGGGGCACGAAGCCCCAGAAGCGGCTGTCCCAACTGTTCTCGCGATTGTCGCCCATAACAAAATAGCTGTCGGCCGGGACCACCAGTTCGCCGTTTTGAACATGGCTCGGCAACGACGCGATCCAGTCGGCCGTGGCGCCGCTCAGGAAGCCGGAATCGGAGGGCGGAAAGTCATCGCCGGGGCGCGCTTCATCCGGAAATTCGTGATGGACGTAAGGCTCGTTCAGTAGGGTTCCATTCCGGTAAACCTGGCGGTGAACAATCTTGATGTGGTCGCCGGGCACGCCGATGATGCGCTTCACCAGGTGTTCGCCGGGTTCTTCTTGCGGTTCAGCGCTCGGGAACTTGAACACCAGAATGTCGCCGCGTTGGGGGTTGCGGTAAGGTCCAAGGTGGCGCAGGGCGCCGAACTGCCAGGCAAAGGCGAACTTGTTCACCAGCAGATGATCGCCGATCAACAGGGTATTCTCCATAGAGCCGCTTGGAATCTTGAACGCCTGGATCACGAAGGTGGTGCCGAAGATGGCGAGAATCACCGTGACCACCAGCGACTCGAACGTATCCCGAAAGCTGGACTTCTTCTCATCAGGCATGGCGTTTCTTCCGCAGCCATTCGAGCAGAGCGTGAGCCGCTTGCTGCTCCGCCGTCTTCTTGCTGTTGCCGCTTCCTCGCGCCGTACCGTGAGCGCCCGCAGTGGCTTCCACGGTGAAAATCTTCCGGTGCTCAGGTCCCACTTCACTCACCACCCGATAGCTTGCGGGACCCAACCGTTCGGCTTGAAGGTATTCCTGCAGGGCAGACTTATAGTCGACAGTAAACAGATCCACAGCGACCGACTCGAGGTCAGCCGGCAGGATGAAGCGATGCACGAAGCGGCCCGCCGCGCGAATGCCGCCATCGCGATAGATGGCGGCCACTAAGGCTTCGAGAGCATTCACCATCAAGCTCAGCTTCGCGCGCCCGCCCGTCTTTTCCTCGCCCCGCCCCAGACGGAGATAGCTTCCCAGGTCCAGGCTGAGCGCCACGCGACCCAGGTGTTCCGCTGCCACCAGCCGCGCCCGCCCACGTGAGAGCTTGCCTTCCGGAGAGTCAGGGAAGGCGTCCGCCAAGCGCACACTCACGAGATAGTTCAGCACGGCGTCGCCCAGAAACTCAAGCTGCTCGTTGTCACGATACGGCGCCGCTTCCCGCGCATACGAGGAGTGAGTCAAGGCTTCGTTCAGCCATTGAAGATTGCGAAACTGGTAGCCGATGCGCTCTTGGAGGAGTTCTGGCGATACCTTAGCCATGCGGACGAAACCGATGAATTTCCACGAAACCCTCGTCCCGCAGCGGCCCCAAGATGAATCCAGCGGTAGCGTGCGTCTGTGACCGCCGCATTTCGGAACGACCCGATTTGGCGGTGACACACCGCCGCCACAGCCGCAGTCGGCTAGGGCTTGGCGGGGGGTGGAGCCTCAGCCTTTTGCTTCTTCAGCTTGTCGACCTGTTGATCAGCGTAACTCTGGATGGGCGTACCCTGGCCGAGCTTCGAAGCCTGGCTGAAAGCATCAATTGCCTCATCAATCTTTTTTTCGTTTTCGTATACTTCGCCCAGCCGGAAATAATCCTCCGGGTTAGGCTGCTTCGTGCCCGTCACCGCTGCCTTGTACTCCTGTTCGGCCTTGGCAAGTTCTGCAGGGTCTGCGCCCGTGAGGCCTTCCATCGCCCGCTGCAGGTGAACCATGCCAAGCGAGGCGTGCACCTGGCTCGTCAGACCCGCCTTGACCTGAGCGAATTGCTCAGGCGTCTGGCTGGGCGGCTGTTTCAAAGTCGGGATAATCTCCAGGGCTTTGTTGGCGTCCGCCTCCGCATCGCCTAGCTTCTTCTCTTTGTCGGCATCGCTCCCCTGCAGGTCTTGCGGCTGTGGGAGCATGGTGGCCAGCGTCAACAAACTGCGCAGATTATTCGGATTGGCCTGAAGGCTCTTGGTCCCGTATTCAATCACCTGGGGAACTTTGCCCTGTTGCTGCGAGGCGTAAGCTCCGAAAAAGTAGGCATCACTCAAGAGCTCGCTGGTGGGATATTTCTTGGCGAAGTCGTCCACAAGCTGAACTTGCCGGGCCGGATCGAGCTCGCTTTGAATCGCGTTGAAGGCCTTGACCTGATCCGGTGACGGCGGCGCGGGCGCAGCTTGTGCCGGTTGACTCGCTGCACCGGCCTGCGAGCCGGCCGGGCCCTGAGCCGGTTTTTGGCTCTGGTCCTGAGTCTGCGCTTGGCCAGCCCGGGCTACCGCGGTTGACCCGAACATCATGCTCGCCAATAAAGCTGCTCCAAAATACTTCCCCATAATTCCTCCCATCTCTGACCAGCGCACCCCCATTTCAGACGCGCTTCGAGCCTACTGAAATCCTGTCCTCATGTCAAATTCGGAGACGGCACACGTGACGAAAGCCCAGGGCGCGCGCAGGCCGGTCAGAGCCGGCGTGGGGTGAGGTGGCCGTCGCCGGTGCTGGCTTTGAGCTCACCGACTCCTACACTCGCCATTGGCCAACGCTGTGCGTGACTCACCACAGATATTATTGCCGGATTGAGAGAGGTATGGTATCAGATATGCTCGGCTTCGGACCGATTCCCGGTCGTACCGTCGCACGATGGTACGATGCCTTGGGAGCACCGCATATGGACAAACGGAGATTCTTATCCTTAAGCGCCGTGGCTCTTGGCTCGGCGGTCGCTGAGTCTGCGTTCCGTCATCTCCGCGCGCAGAGCGCGCAGCCGTCCATCGGACTGTTCGAGAGCCACGGAGACGTCGGCACCGTTCTTCACCCCGGATCGGTGGATTACCAATCATCCCAGGGCACCTATACCATCGCCGGCAGCGGAGAAAACATGTGGCTCTCGACGGACGCCTTTCAGTTTGTTTGGAAGAAGGTCTCGGGCGATGTCACGCTGACGGCCGACATCGCGTTTCTCGGTCAGGGAAAAAATCCGCATCGTAAAGCCGTCCTCATGATTCGGCAGAGCCTTGACACGGACTCCGTGTATGCTGACGCTGCCTTGCACGGCGTTGGGTTGACGTCGCTGCAATTTCGCGAAGAAAAGGGCGCCGTCACGCATGAGGTCCAGTCGAATATCAATGCGCCCAAGCGGCTGCGCATTGAGAAGCGCGGCGATTACTTTCACATGTTTCTGGCGGAAGGCAACGAGCTTAAATTCGCCGCCGGCTCGCCCCGGATTCCGCTTCAGGACGAGTTTTACGTCGGCCTCGGCGTCTGTTCTCATGAAAAGGACATCATCGAGAAAGCTGTGTTCTCGAATGTTGATCTCTCCGTGGCAGGCACGACTTCCGCGGAGGCGGTTCAACCGAAGCTCCACAGCACCATCGAGACGGTTCCCATTGCGTCAGGGGACCGCCGCGTGGCATACATGACTCCGGGCCGCGTCGAAGCGCCCAACTGGACGCGCGACGGTGGATCGTTGATCTTCAATCGCGAGGGACACCTGGAACGCCTGCCGCTCTCCGGCGGAAAACCCGAGACCATCGATACGGGATTTGCCTCCCGCTGCAATAACGATCACGGCCTTTCACCCGACGGCACAATGCTGGCCATCAGCGATCAATCGCAGGAGCCGCATCAGTCGATGATCTATGTTGTTCCTGTGAGCGGCGGCGCGCCGCGGCGCATCACCGAAGACTCGCCCTCTTACTGGCACGGCTGGTCGCCGGACGGCAAGACGCTCGCCTTTTGCGGCGAGCGTAACGGCAATTTCGACATCTATACCATTCCCGCCGATCCGGCCGCAGGAAACACCGAGAGACGGCTGACCACCGCCGACGGTCTCGACGACGGCCCGGACTTTTCGCCGGATGGGAAGTACATCTACTTCAATTCCGTGCGCACCGGCAGCATGCAGATCTGGCGCATGCGGCCTGACGGAACGGAACAGGAACAAGTGACTTCCGACGGTTTCAACAACTGGTTCCCTCATCCGTCGCCCGACGGGAAGTGGCTGGTGTTTCTGTCGTACGACGCAAGCGTTACCGGCCATCCGCCGAACAAAGACGTGATGCTGCGCCTCATGTCGCTCAGCAGTGACAGGAGGATCACGGTGCTGGCGCGGCTTTTTGGCGGCCAGGGGACCATCAACGTGCCGTCGTGGTCGCCCGATAGCCAGCGCCTGGCGTTCGTCAGCTTTCACCTGGTTTCGTAGGGCCGACCCTTGGGTCGGCCTTTTGGGGGCTGGAAGCCCGTGCCACGTGGCATGGCCTTGGCCATGCTGAGAACGCAGAGACTCAAGAGCTGACGCAAGGGCCGACCCTTGGGTCGGCCCTTGGCCGGGGCGAGCCCCGGCCCTACATCGCGTATCGTCGGAAGCGCAGCAGAATCACCGGAGGGACACATGAAAAAGTTCCAACATTATTTCATTTCTCTTACACTCGCGCTGGCCTCAACCCTCCCGTGCCACGCCCAATTAGGCATGTTTTCCAACGAGCAGCGCATCGAACTGACGCGGGAGTGGAAGGGCAATCGATTCCCCGACGGCCGCCCCAAGGTTTCGGACGCGCTGCTCGAGCAACTCAAGGACGTGGACGCAGAAGAGGCCTGGGGCGTGCTCCAATCCCATGGTTACAGGTACCAGTTTGAAGGCGGCTGGCACGTGATTAACCCCGGCAGCGACCGCATGGTGGGCCGCGTCTTCACCGCCGTTTTCATGCCCCTCCGGCCGGACGTAAATGCGGTGATCAATGACCGGGGCAAAGCCGAAGGGCGCATCGGAGCGCAGAATTCCTGGCCTATCGATATGCTCTCGCCGGGCGACGTGCTGGTGGTGGACCTGTTCGGGAAGATCAAGGACGGCACCTACGCGGGCGACAATCTCTCCACCGCCATTTTCACCAAGAGCCACAACGGCCTGGTGGTGGATGGCTCGGTGCGCGATGAGACCGGCATTTCCGAGATCAAAGGATTTCGCGTTTACGTGCGCGGCGTTGATCCCTCGGCGTTGCGCGACACCACCCTAATGGGTATCAACGTGCCGATACGCATCGGGAATGTCACGGTGGTGCCGGGCGATGTAGTGGTGAGCGACGTTGAAGGCGTCACCTTCATTCCGCCGCAGTTGTGCCAGGAGGTCGTCGACAAGGCGGACATGACTCACAAGGTGGATGAATGGGGACACATGATGTTGCGGGAGGGAAAATATACGCCCGGCGAGATCGATCGCAAGTGGAGCAAACCCATGATCGAGGAATTCAACAAGTGGCTTGAGCAGCAAGGTTCGAAGTTGCATATGCCGGAAGAATGATTCTGGAGCCGCTGGGAGCGCGGGCGTCTCGCCCGCCAATATTTCCCCCAAGGTCCATTTCAGGCGCAGGTGGGCAGACGCCGGCGCTCCCAGTTCGCCGGAGTTTCAAGCGAAAGATGTGTCCAGCCTGTCATTCCGAGCGACGTAGCGAGGAATCTCGCTCTGAAAGTAAAGACAATGCGAGATTCCTCGCTACGCTCGGAATGACAGGTTGGACAGATGGAGGCCGAATTGTTATGAACCCAAAGGAACCCCACCTCATGGATCGTCGCGGAATTTTGAAGACATCCGCTGCCGCGCTGGGCAGCGCCTTGGTGACGGGCGAGTCTCTTGAGGCGTACCCCAAGGGTGTCAACACCAACTCCAGCCCCTCTGAGCTGAAGATCACGGATTTGCGCGTGGCCACGGTGGTGAAGCCCGGGCCAGGCCCTTGCCCCATCATCAGGCTGGATACAAACCAGGGAGTGTATGGGCTCGGCGAAGTTCGCGACGGCGCCAGCGCCACGTACGCGCTCATCCTGAAGAGCCGTATCCTGGGAGAGAACCCGCTTCAGATCGACAAAGTCTTCCGCAAGATCAAGCAATTCGGCGGGCACGCGCGCCAGGCGGGCGGAGTGTGCGCCATCGAAATGGCGCTGTGGGATATCGCCGGCAAGGTTTACAACGCGCCCGTCTACGCCATGGTGGGCGGCAAGTTTCGGGATAAGATCCGCGTCTACGCCGACACCACCGAGTCCAAAGATCCCAAGATTTACGCCCAGCGCATGAAGGAACGCAAAGAGGTGATGGGACTGACTTGGCTCAAGATGGACCTGGGAGTGGACATGGTGTCAGACAAACCCGGCACCGTCACTCTGCGCTCCGAACTGACCCCATGGGAAATGAGCCAGGAGCCGCACCCCCTGCTGGCGATGGAGGTGACGGACAAAGGTATCGCGCTGCTTGAAGAATACGTGGCCGCGGTGCGCGACCAGGTCGGCATGGAGATTCCGCTTTCCATGGACCACCTCGGCCACCTGGGCGTGAAGTCGATCATCCGCCTCGGTCAAGCCTACGAGAAATACAACCTCTCTTGGATCGAAGACGTGATTCCGTGGATGTACACAGACTTGCTGAAGCAAATCTCCGCTGAGAGCCCCACGCCGATTCTCACCGGCGAAGACATTTACCTCAAAGAAGGCTTCCAGGTACTCTGCGAAAGCCATGCCGTCAGCAAAATTCACCCTGACCTTGCAACTTCGGGCGGCATTCTCGAAACCCACAAGATCGGCGACATGGCCTGGGAATACGGCGTGCCCATGGCCATGCATTTTGCGGGCACGCCGGTTTGCTGCATGGCCAACGTTCATTGCGCCGCCGCCACACTGAACTTCCTCGCGCTTGAGAATCACTCGCTCGACGTGCCCTGGTGGTCGTCGCTGGTGCAGGAAGGCGTCTCGAAACCGATCGTCGATCATGGTTGGATCACGGTGCCTGACCGGCCCGGACTCGGCGTCACCTTGAACGAAGACGTCGTCCGGCAGCACCTCATGCCGGGCACGGGATATTTCGAGCCCACGGCTGAATGGGACCACGAGCGCTCCTGGGATAGGTTGTGGAGCTGAACCCGGCGGTCGGTTGGTCTATCGGTTGGCGGTCTCTCAGGCAACAAAGGACGTTTTGCGTTCCCGAATCGCGTTACGTGGTGGATTGGAGTGTCGCCCACACTGACAATTACGCTCGACGGCATTTCAGAAAACGGAGTTCCTAAATCATGAAGAAATTCAGCGTTCTCGCATACAGCAGTATTCCACTGTTCTGCAGTCTTCTGTCCGCGCAGCAAACCCAATCAGCAAAGCCTTGTCCGCCGGAAGGGTTTGCCGGAGGATTCAGCTACGGCTGTCCCCAAAAGCAGTTCGCAAACCCGTCTGACATCTCAGCGATGATGGCAGCGATACCGGATAAGCCGCTGGCAACGCCTCAAAGTCTTCGTCGTGTACTTGTATTATGCACGGCCAGGGGTTGGGTCCACACCTCCATCCCGTTAGCAGCGAAGATGGTGGAGTATCTGGGAGACAAGACGGGGGCGTGGATGACGACAATCACTTACGACCCCGCCTCGATCACCGCCGACAATCTCAAGCAATACGACGCCATCTTCCTGGACAGCACCACCGGCCAGTTTCTGGATGATCCACACGACGAAGCCATAACCCAGGCGCGCAGGCAGGCGCTGCTTGACTTCGTTAAAAGTGGAAAGGGGCTCGCAGGCGTTCACGCCGCGACCGATTCATACCACACCAGTCCACGTCCGGCATCACGCGGTGAAGAACCAACAACCGCCCCCACGGGCACGTGGCCGGAATTCAATGAAATGATCGGTGGTTTTTTCAAGTTTCACTGGCCTTACCCGACGCTGATTCACGTCAAGATTGACGATCCGAATAGCCCGCTCACTTCCATGTACCCGGCTCGTGGTTACGTGATTGTGGACGAGACCTACACCTTCGCCCAAGACTCATTTAGCCGCAAGCGTGTTCACGTCTTGACCAGCATCAATTACCAAAAAATGAGCGCGGAAGACAAGGCCAAGGAACCGGCCGCAACGCGGCGCACGGACGGCGATTACGCCATAAGCTACATTCAGCACGTTGGCAATGGCCGTGTGTTTTACGAAGCGCACGGCCACGATGAGAATGTTTACTTCTTGCGGCCCTTCGTGGCGCATATGCTCGCGGGAATTCAGTACGCGCTCGGCGATCTTAAGGCCGATGATAGCCCCAGTGAAAAATGATGAAGCCTGACGATGGCGACTTGCAGCGGTAAATCGACGGACTTTGGGGAACGAATGGTCCCGTTCTCGTCATCTGGCCGGTTTGCCGAGTATCTGCAACCATCTCGGCGGACGTTCGAATCATCACGGCTGCTTCTGGGATGAAGGAGCTTGCACGCACTGTGCCGGACAGGGGATCGGGGTTGGGCTGCTGAAGGTGTGGTAAAATCTGATTGAATCATATTCTACATCGGAGGTTGATATTTGAAGACTGTGACGGCAACCGAACTGGCGCGCAATCTGAGCCGGGTATTAGATCGATTAGGAGTCGAGGGTGAGGAGGTCGTCATCGAAAGAAACGGCCAGGAGGTGGCTCGGCTTCTCCCGGGTGCTGCGCGGCAAACGGCACTGGAGGCGATGGCTGACCTCTACCGAACGCTCCCGGACAGCGCGGGCGTTACCTGGGAGGCGGACAGCCGAAAGGGCCGGTGGAAGGGAGGCCGGCTCGATAAGGGCACTCGCGATCCATGGACTTCTTGATGGATACCTGCGTGTGGATCGACGTGGAGCGGGGAGTACTCGCACCTGCCGACGTAGAGGCTCTGACCCGCGGCGAATCGATCTTTATTTCTCCCGTAACTCTCGCCGAGATGCGCTTCGGGGCCGAGATTGCGCCCGATGCCGGCACTCGCCAGAGGCGGCTGGCGGCGCTGCGACGTCTCGAACGTAAGCCTCTTCTACCAATCGATGGCACGACCGGCAGTATTTTCGGCAGTCTGGCGGCGCAAATCAAAGCGGCAGGTCGACAGCATCGGTACCGCGTTCAGGACCTCTGGCTCGCGAGTCAGGCGCTGCAATATGCCTGTCGGTTCCTAACTCGAAACCGCCGCGACTTCGCGGACATCCCCGGTCTCAGTCTCGTGGTGTATCAATTGGCCGGCCACAAACCTTGATCTCGTTCCGAGCTTCAGCGCGCTCGCGTAGAACCCCTTGCGGGATGGAGAAGTGGACGGTGAACACGGGCAGAATGACGACGACGTTCTACGATAAGAGAGGCACAGAAATGCTGGTCGAGCAGATCAACTGGTTCGATTCAGAGTTTCGTCACGGGTTGCTAGCCCGCGAACGAGAGGCAACTCGTTCGCTGAAACGCCAAAACTAAAGACTGCTAGTGTAGTGCGCTGAAAATACCGCAACTTTCGCCAGCGCCGTAGCGCCGGGGTTTTTAGCCCGGGCATGCCGGCCTAAAGGCCGGCTCTACGAGCCCTACGTGCAAGTTGTAATCTGTGTGACACACTACGCTAGAATAGGCGATATGAGCCGCGCTGCCTTCCTCCGAAAAAAGGGAAGTTTCCCCTGGATCGTAATCGCCATGCTCGCGCTGGGAGTAGGCGCCACCACGGCGATGTTCTCGGTGGTCAACGGCGTATTGCTTCAACCGCTCGACCTCCGCGATCCTGGCCAATTGGTGCTGGTAGGCGAGCGGGTGCCCCAGCTCCCCGGCTTCGATAAATTCCCATTCATCGATACTCCCTCGGCGTTTCTTGCCTGGAGGCGAGAGGCGAGCGATTTCAGCGGACTGGCGGCCATCCAAGGGGGCTCGTTCACGCTTGCAGGCTCCGGGCGGCCCAGGCTGCTTCACGGCGCGCGCGTTTCGGCAAATTTCTTTGACATTTTGGGTGTGCGGCCGCAACTCGGACGCTTATTCGCCCTTCCCGATGAAACCGACACCACGCGGCCGATCGTGATCACCGATGCGCTGTGGCGCGCAGCCTTCAGTTCCGATCCCGGCGTGATCGGCCGCCGCCTGGGAGCGCCGAACCGTGAGGCCACGATCGTGGGCGTACTGCCCCCGAATTTCCGGATGGCGGGGAGCGAACTTGGCCCGATGCTCCAGGGCAGGCCCACCGAATACTTTGAGACGCTGCACTTCGGTCCCGGTAATGGAGGCAATCTGAGGGCGGTGTTTTCCAATTTCAACTACTCGGTGCTCGGCCGGCTGCGTCCAGGCGTCACAAAGAAGGAGGCGCTGGCACAGCTCGACGTGATCCAGGCGGACCTCGCCCGCACTGCACCTGAGAAGCTGTCGCTCTATGCCCAGCTCAGCACGGTGCAAGATTACGCCGTGGCCTCAGCGCGCCAGGAGCTGTGGCTGCTTCTGGCGGGTGTGGGAGCGGTGCTGTTGATCGTCTGTGTGAACCTCGGCGGGCTGTGGACCACGCGCATCGCAGACCAGCGTCGCGAGTGGGCGATCCGGGCCGCGCTCGGGGCGTCGCCAGGGCGGCTGGTGCGTCAAGTCCTGGGCGAGAGCGTTGCCCTGGCGCTGATCGGAGGTGTGCTCGGAATCGGCTGCGCCGCGGCCAGCCTAAAAGCGTTGGTTGCGGCGGCGCCGGCAGGCATTCCTCGCCTGGATGAAGTTCGCCTCGACTGGCGGGTGCTGGGTTTCGGAGTATTGCTGGCGGTGTGCGCAGGGCTGATCACGGGAGTGGTGCCGGCACTGCGGTTGCGGAGGTCTGATCCGCAGGACCATCTGAAGGCCGGTGGGTCTGCCACCACCGCCGATCGCGGCAGCTTGCGTTCGCGCCAGGCGTTGATTGTGCTGCAGGCGGCGCTCTCAGTCCTTTTGCTCTCCGCGGCCGGCCTGCTCGGGGTCAGCTTCTATCGCCTGGTCACATTGCCGACCGGCTTCAGCGCCGAGCACGCGATGGCCGCCGATGTCGTCCTCAATACCTATTCGGATGCGCAGCGCGACCAGATCCTGCGCCAGCTTCCGGCCACCGTGCAGGCGCTCCCCGGCGTCAGCGCCGCCGCCTTCACTTCGCATCTGCCGCTGGGGGGCGAGACCTGGATTGATCACACCGGCGTTCCCGGCCAGATCTATCCTGGCGGGCAGGAGCCAGGCGTGAACGTGCGCTTCGTGAGTCCGGGCTATTTCGCGGCGATGGGCATCCCCTTGCTCGCCGGGCGCGACCTGGCCGAGGGCGACCGCCCCGCAGGCTGGCCGCCGAAGGACGATGCCGCTGAGGCGGCGATGACGGAAGCGGTGGTGATCTCACACGCTACCGCTCAGTTGCTTTGGCCCGGCGTCCCAACTCGCGACGTGGTAGGGCGAAAGATTCGATTCAATGACCAGACCACACCCACGGTAGTTGGGGTGGCCGAGGATGCGCGGGACGGGTCACTGACCACTGCGCCGCCCAGCGTGGTTTACCAGCCCTACTGGGAGCAAGTTCCGTATTCCGTTTCCCTGGTGGTGCGGAGTGCGCTCCCGGTGACATCTCTTGCAGCGCCGTTGCGGGCTGCTGTCTGGCGGCTGGCCGCAGATGCGCCCATACCCTCGCTCGGGCCCCTTACTGATCTCAAGTCGACAGCGGTCGCGCCCCAACGGTATCAGCTCACGCTGCTTCTGCTGTTCGCGGGCCTGGCGCTGCTGCTGGCCGCGATGGGCGTATTCGCGCTGACGGCGCACAGCGTGGCCCGCCGGCGCAAGGAGCTGGCGATCCGGATCAGCATGGGTGCGCGCAGCGGCGATATTGGATCATTGATCTTGCGTCAGGCGCTCGGGCCCGTGGCCTGGGGTGTGGGCCTGGGCGTGGCAGCCGCCCTGGCCTTCGGACGGCTGTTGTCCGGCCTGCTGTTTGAGATTAGCCCCGCTAATCCCGCGCTGCTCGCTGTGGTTGCGGCGGTCGTGCTTTTAGCCGGAGGAACGGCCTGCCTGCTGCCCATCCGCAGCGCCACGCACACGGACCCGGTCACCGCGCTCCGGGCCGAGTGACGGACGCCCGTGTATAATCGGGGCGCCGGCGGAGCTTTCAGGGTTAAGCCCGCGACACCGGGACTGGGATGTCCAGTCGGTGCGGACAGAATGGAAATCCGGGTAGCGGGTCGGTTTGACGTAGTGGCGGCTCTTGTTGTGGCCGCCCATTCCAAGGCGGTGCCGCAATTGGGGCGGCCACAAGGGCCGCCCTACGTCAAACTGACCCGCTGCTGAAATCCAGAAGCTATGGGGACGATGCAAGAATCCTTTGCGTCCTACGGGTGGGCTGCCGCCGGGTGGTCCGGGTGACGGCCAAATGAGGCCCCCCCGGGGGGGATATTAGTGTTCGGAAACGAACCCAAAACCATATGTTATTGACTTCAAGTTATTTACAGCACAAAAATGCGACTTTTCCACAGGTGAGTTCAAAAAACGAACC
>DATJYK010000276.1:0-19650 GCA_035578005.1 Terriglobia bacterium | reverse complement strand
CCCGCCCTTTCCGAATCCTCGTGAGAAATGCAGGCTAGCACTCGCTAGTGCGTCTGGGATGGAGTATTGCCCGAGAGACTGTAGGAACCTCGGGACGGGACGGGTGTTCACTGGCGCAAGTCTTGAATGCAGCATTGCGGTCATCAAGGGTCGGGGAAGGCAAGAGGAGCAGTTATGAGATGGCAAATGAGGAACACAATCAGGACACTCGGCTGCGGGGTGGCGCTCGCCTTGGGCACGGCCGCTCTCGCCGCGGCGCAGAGTCCCAAGCTCGATCTCGGGAATCTGGCCAAGCTCGCCGACAGAGCGGATGAAGTGGTGGATGTGACGCTCGACGGCCAGACGCTCAAGTTTGCAGAGAAGTTTATGGAGGAGGATAAGGACGAAGATGATGCCGAGGCGCTGAAACTGATTAAGAATCTGACCGGAATATATGTCAAAAGCTTCGAGTTCGACAAACCCGATCAGTACTCAGAAGCTGACGTCGAGGCTATTCGCTCCCAACTTCACAGCGGTGCGTGGTCACGGATGGTGGGTTACGAGAGCAAGCGCGAGCATGAAAAAGACGAGATCTGGGTTATGTCCGACCCTAACGGGAAGTCTAACCTTGGCCTCGCAATTATCGCCGCGGAAGCCAAGGAGCTTACGGTGGTGAACATTGTAGGACCTATTGACGTGAATGATCTTCCCGCCCTGGAAGGAAAGATGGGCGTTCCCCACCTGGATGTCAGGCCGAACGAGCGCGGAGGCAGTCATGCGGATCACTAAACTTGTCCCTGCCACCTGCGCAATAATCGCGATCCTGGCAAGTGCGGCTATGCCCGCGCGCGCGGCCGATCGTGAGTTTCACGAGATCGTCAACCGGCTGGCAGCCACCTATCACCAGAAGCCGATGTCCTTCATGGGATTCGTATCGTTTGTGGCGCGCTTTGCGCAGCCGCAAGGAGTGAGCGGGATCAAGTTTGCGATCTTTGACGACATTGACCCTTCGCTCAGTCCAGACGAAAACGAATTCGATGCATTCATGCAAGGCATTGTAGGCTCAGAGTTCCAACCCTTTGTTCGAGTGCGCTCGCATCGCGACCACGAGCAGACTTACGTTTACCTGCACAACCTGAAGGATGCTTCGGAGATGCTTGTGGTCACCATCGAAACTTCTGACGCGGTCGTCGTCAAGATGCGCCTCAAGCCCGAAGCGATGAAGGACTGGATGGATGATCCCGTGGGCGAAAGCAAGCATTCAGCGCACAACGGGGGCCTTGGCAGCCGGGACTGACTTGACGCCCGCACTGCTCATGTCGCTGTCCGCTGTCACGCCTGCCGTCCGGGCAGATACATTGTGAGAAAACGCTGCGCGAGAATGAACCCGTCCTTCCGCTCTTGCGGAAAGTCGGCCTCGTTTTCGGTTCCTCTCTTGTCCCAGAACTCATCTTCGTGTTCCACGGCGATGCCACCCGCAAATCCAGCTTGTAAAAGCACGGTGATGAATGCCGGCCAATTAATGAGACCTTGGCCCGGGATGCGGTAGCGCCACCAACCGTCGCCGTGAATGCCCACCTGCTGCAGCACGGGCTGCGTGATCTCGGTATCCTTGGCGTGAACCGCATGAATCCGTGATTGAAAATGCCAGGCGGTGCTGATGGGATCGATGTACTGTCGCACAAAATGTGAGGGATCAAATTCCAGACCGAAGCGGGGATTTGGAACCAAGGCGAAAATCTTCTCCCAGATTGCGGGAATCGTGGCGAAGTTGAAAGGCGCAGGGTAGTTCTCCCAGCCGATCTTCATGTCCAGCTTTTCGCACACCGGCATATATTGCTCATTCACGGCATCAGCGAAGAGCTTCACCATGTCATCGACCTTAGCGCCGTGCATTCCGCCGCTCAGGGTACCCACAAACTTGCAGCCGAGATGATGGGCAAACTCGATGCAGCGCACAAACTTTGCTTGAGTCGCGGCGCGCTGCGCCGCGTCACCGGCAATGTGGTTGAATCCTCCCATGCACTCGATGCTGATGATGCGCACTCCGGCATCGCGGGCCGCGGCAAGAATCTGATCAATCTGGCTGTCGCTGAGATCGGGGTTGAAAGTGGGACCGTGCGTCACCACCACGCCCTCATAGCCGGCAGCGCCCGCAAAGCGCAGCTTCTCGGGCGTGTAAGGTGTGATGATGCAAAGCTTCGGGAACTTCGTCGCTCCGGGCACCTCGGGCGGCGCAAGGCCAGCGGACGTTTTGGCGCTTGCAGCCAGCATCGACGCTGATTGCAGCACCGCCGCTGACGCCCCTGCTGCCTTCAGGAAATTGCGTCTCTTGATCTTCGACATCCCTTGACCTCCGCTACGTTGACTATCGTCGTCGCCATGTTCAGGCACTGACTTCTGACGCTATGTATAGTACCATCGCAACTCAGCGAAGCGAACGCAGGAATCGGCGATGGCCACGACCACCATCAACGGAGTTGGAACGGCGCGACCCGGGCGCATGGTGGTGCGTTTACTCGGTTATGCGCTCTCGGCACTGATCGGCATTCTGGTCGTCATCACAGTGTGGGCCTGGTGGCGCGTCCGCGCTTGCCTGCCGCAGCTTGATGGCGCCGTTCAGGCCCGAGGATTAGCCGCGCCCGTCCAGGTGCTGCGCGATGCTCGCGGCGTGCCGCACGTTCGCGCCGAATCGCTGGAGGATGCCTACTTCACACAGGGCTATATCACGGCGCAGGACCGGCTCTGGCAGATGGACTTGAGCCGCCGACTTGCCAACGGCGAGCTTTCCGAGATCTTCGGCGCCCGCACGCTGGAGCACGACATCGAGAATCGCAGGCTCGGATTCCGCGTGGCAGCCGAACGAGGCGCGGCGGAGCTTCCGCCTGATTTCCAACGTCTGATTTCGGCTTACGCGCGGGGCGTCAACGCCTTCATGACGACTCATCTCGATCGGCTTCCTATCGAATTCACAATGCTGCGTTACAAGCCGCGGCCGTGGCGTGAGGCGGATTCTCTTTCGGTTGCTCTGAACATGGCCAAGATGTTGAGCACGTCGTGGCAGGGCGATTTGATGCGCGAGCGCGTCCGCGCCAGGCTCAGTCCCGAACTCTATGCCGATCTCTTCCCGGTGGACTCGCCGTTGGAGCGTCCAGTAGCCGAGCAAGTCACTGGCCCTGCTCACGCTGTCCCGCCTGACGCCGCCAGGAATAGCCAACCCACTGTCCCGGTGCGTCGGCCTGACGCTCACCGGGATTCCGACACTCGCCTCGATCCCGTGCTTAGCGCGCTCACCTCTGCCGGCGACGAAACCGCGTTCGCGCTCGGCAGCAACAACTGGGTGGTGAGCGGCGCTCACACAGAGTCTGGTAAGCCGTTGCTCTCGAACGATCCGCATATTGCGCACAGCGTTCCGAGCGTATGGTACATGATGCAACTGGAAGCTCCTGGTCTTGACGTGTCCGGCGTCACCTTGCCCGGCGCGCCTTCGGTGATCATTGGGCACAATGAGCGCATCGCTTGGGGTATGACGAATACCGGGCCGGATGTTCAGGACCTCTACGTGGAGAAATTCGATCCCTCGAACCCGGATCAGTATCTCCACGATGGACAGTGGGTGCAAGCGGAAGTGCGCCACGAAACCATTAAGGTACGGGATGCGGAAGACTACAAGTTGACGGTGCGGACCACGCGCCACGGTCCGATCATCTCTGACGAGAACGGGCGGTCGCTCGCCCTTTGCTGGACGGCGCTCCAACGCCAGGCACTGCAATTTCCTTTTCTCGCGATGAACCAGACGCGCAATTGGCAGGAGTTTCGAGACGCCATCCGACACTTTACCGGACCCGAGCAAAACATGGTCTATGCCGATGTGGACGGCAACATCGGTTACTACGCTCCTGCCTGGGTTCCGGTGCGGCGCCAAAGCGACGGCTCCGTGCCAGTGCCGGGCGATAGCGACGCCTACGATTGGACAGGCTATATTCCTTTCGAGGACTTACCGCACGCTTACAATCCGGCGAGCGGTCTGATTGCTACCGCCAACAGCCGCGTGATTCCCGCAGACTACCCTTACTTCTTCACACACACTTGGGCTCCACCTTTTCGAACGGCGCGAATCTTCCAACTGCTTGCGTCAGGGACGCCGGGACGCTCGTGCGGCACCGCGAATTCGTCCAATGCAGGCGATGCAGCCCAGTCCCACGATTCGCAGAAGGCTGCCTGCTTCAACGCCTCGGATATGCTGCGGATTGACATGGACATCCATCCGCTCGACGACACGTGGCTGGCGCAAGCGCTAGTTCGCGCCGCACAGGCGCATGCTCCTGATCGCGATGACGCCCGCCAGGCCATCGAGATCCTGCGACAATGGAATGGCGACGCGACCGCGGACTCCGCCGCGCCCTTGATCTGTGCCAACACATTCACGGCTTTGCGAGAACGCTTGTTGGAACCGAAACTTGGCGCGGAGCTGGCCAAGGAGAACTGGTCGCTCAGCGAGATCTTTACCGAAGACGTGATCGATCACCAACTCACGCGCTGGCTTCCACCCACGGATTCCGACTTCAATGCCACGCTGATGACCAGCCTCGACGACGGCCTGATGCGCATCGAAGCGCGCCTGCCGGGACGTGGTGTCGCTTCTTGGCGTTGGGGCGACACCATTCCCCTCACTTTCCATCATCCGCTCGATTCCCTGCCCTTCATCGGCCATCGGTTTGATGTCGGACCTTATCCACAATTCGGAACGGCCAACAGCGTCAAGGCCACCACACCCGGCGCGGGACCTTCGATGCGCATGGTCGTTGATCTCGCGAACCTCGATAATTCGGTCCAGAACCTGACGCTCGGCGAATCGGGCCAGATCACAAGCCCGTACTACTCTGACCAGTTCCAAGCCTGGTACCACGGCAGCAGCTTCCCCATGCTCTTCAGCGATAAAGCCGTGGATCAAGGAGCGGTTCACCGACTGACCCTCGAACCGAGCCGGCAACAGGCAATAGGCAATAGGCAGTAGGCTCCCATTAACCTCTGCCCTCACTTCGTCGGCTCCATTTGCAGCGCGTTGTTGAAGCGGTTGAAATAGTTGAACAGTCCCGCGACTGCGGCAATTTCCACGATTTCGCCTTCATCAAAATGGCGGCGTAACTCGGCAAACATCTGGTCGGAGATGGCGTGGGAGTCGCGCGTGAGCCGCTCGGAGAACTGCAGAGCCGCGCGCTCAGGCGCAGCGAATACTTCGAGATCGCCACTCTCGAGCGCGGCAATCTCCGCCCCTGTGGCGCCGAACCGCCTTGCCAAGGCGGTATGCGAATTCAGTCAGTATTCGCAGGTGTTGAGATAAGAGAGGCGCACCGAGATCATTTCCTTCAGCTTGCGGGAAACCGTGCCGGTGTTCATCACTTTGAAAAAGTGTTCATTCATGGTCTGCATGATCTCGGGCCGGTGCGGCACAGTGCGGAACATGTTGGGGACGTTGCCTCGTTCGCGCATGAACTGGTCGAACACTTGGCGCGAACCGGCATCAACTTGATCGGGAGAGAGTTTGGAGAGGCGGGGCATGAAATTGTGAATGATGAGTGAATTATGCAATGAATGATAAACGGTGAGAATTGAGTGAGAAAGCATAAACGACGAATGCTGAAGGATCAATCCAATCCGTTTCATGTGAATACTATCGTACTGCTTAACCACTCATGTATAAACACGCCGGCCGTGGCGCTGGTGTCATTTAAACGCCTGAGACGCAGTCATTCCCGCGAAGGCGGGAATCCACTTTTGACAGCTTCTTTTTCCCAAGGACTTCGGCAATGGATTCCCGCCTTCGCGGGAATGACTGCGTCTCGGAGGGTTACGCCGCGGGAGTGACTGCGCCTCGGAGGGTTCTGCCCGGCAAATGACACAGTACCGCGTGCTGGCGCGTGCTGCAAGGAACTTGGGTTGGACGCTGCTTGTCGCTTCACCGAAGCGCGATCAAAGCTCGATCTTCGAAAACGAATAGCTCCCAATGGCCAGCAGCACAATCGCGACTCCACTCAGCACGGCCAAATCGATCAACAAACCAAAATGTGAAAGTCCGATCAGGCTGCCTCGCAATCCGTCAATGCCGTAGGAGAGTGGATTGGCGTTGGTCGCAACCTTCAGCGCCGTGGGAAGGTGATCAAGAGGAAACAGAGCTCCCGAGAAAAAGAAAATGGGCATCACCAGGAAGTTCATGATGAGCTGAAAGCCCTGCATGTCCTGCAGACGCGAGCCGATGGCCGTGCCAAGGCCCGCAAAGCACAAGGCGATCAGCGCCATGTAGCAAAACGCGCGCGGCACCGACGTGATGCCGGCAGGGCGGAAACCGGCCACCAGGCACAGTACGATCATGAGGGTCCCCTGAATCAAGGCCACCGTGACTCCGCCCAAGGTCTTGCCCAGCACAATGGTCATGCGCGGCACCGGCGCCACCAGCGTCTCCTTGAGGAAGCCAAACTGCCGGTCCCAGAGCAACCCGATCCCGGAAAAAATGGAAGTGAACAGCACCATCATGCCGATCACGCCCGGAGCGACAAACTGCAGATAGCTTCCGTTCCCTGCCCTTTGGAACACGGCCCCCAAGCCGTAGCCAAGAGCAATGAGATAGAGCAGAGGCTGCCCGAGCGACGCCACCACCTGCGCGCGGGAACGCAGGTAACGCTTCACTTCGCGGAGCCATAGAATATAGACAGCGCCCATCGCTTATCTCCTCCACATTTTGACGAACTGCCGCATCTGATCGGTGGAACTGGCGGCCTCGTCGCGAATCGATGACCCCGTGAGCGCCAGGAACGCATGTTCCAGCGAGTCAGTGTTGGTTTGTTCCTTGAGCTCGGCCGGAGATCCTTGCGCCACGATCCGGCCGTGATCGATCACCGCGATGCGCTGCGCTACGCGGTCCGCCTCATCCATGTAGTGGGTGGTAAGAAACACCGTCGTGCCCTCAGTGGCATTCAGACGCTTGACGTGAGTCCAGAGTTGATTGCGGCTCTGAGGGTCAAGCCCCAGCGTAGGCTCATCGAGAAAGAGAATCTTGGGCGTGTGCAGGAAGCCGCGCGCAATCTCCAGGCGCCGCTTCATACCGCCCGAAAACTTCTTCACCGGCTCGTTGCGCTTCTCCCACAGCTCGAAGAGCTTGAGAAGCTCTTCGGTGCGCTCCACGCGAACCTTGCGAGGCACGTGGTAGAGCACGCCATGAATTTCCATGTTTTCATAGGCGGTCATCTCCCATTCCAGACTCGGGTCTTGAAACACGATTCCAAACCGCCGGCGCGCCTCGTGCTGCTTGCGCTGAGGATCGAGTCCGTCGATCTCCAGGGTACCGCTGGTGGGCTTCATCAGCGTGGTCAGCATTTTGATGGTGGTGGTTTTGCCGGCGCCGTTCGGCCCCAGGAACGCGAAAATCTCTCCCTGCTGTACCTCAAAGGAAATGTCGTTGACGGCAGCAAAGTCGCCGAACTTCTTCACCAAGTTTTGCACTCGAATCATGGATCCTCGGGGCCCTCCCAAATAATACGAGACAGACCAGCCCAGTCTATCAGAAGCAGCAGTGCCCGCCGAGTTGACCCAACATCGCTCCCGCAGTCAGCCGGGTTTCCTTCTCTGATAACGGATTGACACACGAACCGAAGGGCGCCATTTGAAACCCGCCGTACTATTTGCTATGGTGAGACTATCAACGAGATTCAGAAAGGTGGCCTATGCTCTCAGATCGACTCATTAACCTGATCGAGACGCACGCGGAAACCCTAACCCGCAGCACCCTGAACGATCTTCGGAAGAGTCCTCGTACACCGTCTTATCACCCCCTCGGGGACGATGCTATGCGGGACCGCATCTATGCGGTCTATCACGAGCTCGGCAACTGGCTGGCCGAGAAGACGGACGCCAAGATTGAAGCGTGGTACCGCGAGCTGGGCGGACGTCGCCACCGCGAGGGGTTTGCGCTCAGCGAGGTGATTTGCGCGCTGATGTTGACGAAGAAGAACCTCGAGGACTACGTGCGCAACTCGGGACTTACGGACTCGGCCGTGGACCTTCACCGGGAACGGGAACTCTTTCGAAGGGTCGATTACTTTTTTGACGGCGCAATTTATTATACGGCGCGCGGGTACGAGCAAGAATCATCAAAGCCGGTAGCTGCCCGCCAGGCGAAGGCCTCTTGAGGGAGTGAGCCTCTGCGCGGCGAGGAGCGACGCGGATGATTGTAGGTACCGGGGTCGATCTGGTTGAGACGGCCCGCATCGCCGAAAACATTGAGCGCTATGGCGACCGCTTCGTGCGGCGCCTGTATACGCCGGGTGAGATTGCATACTGCGAAAAGTTCAAGAATCGGGCGGAGCGGTTTGCGGCGCGCTTCGCCGTGAAGGAGGCCGCCTTTAAGGCGCTTGGCACCGGCTGGCGTGAGGGCGTACGCTGGCTGGACGTTGAGGTTGTGAATCAGGCGAGCGGCAAGCCTGAATTGCAGCTCCACGGGCGAGCCGGAGAGCTGGCGCGCTCGCTGGGCGTCACTAACAAGACGGTCTCGATCTCTCATGCGGACCACTACGCGGTGGCGCAGGTCCTCTTCGAATCCGATGGCTAGGCTTCGAATTCGGAGTTCGGCAGGGTGGGCCGTGGCGTTCTTCGGCCTCGCGATCTGCGCGATTGCGCAATCCAATCCGCCGGTGCAACAGCCCAGGGTGATCGATGCCCGTGAAGCTACTCGGCTGCTGATCAACCAGTCGAAGCCGGATTACCCCGCGGTGGCGCACGATAACTACATTCAGGGCCAAGTGCAGGTGGAACTAACAGTGGGCGCGGACGGGCACGTGCGCAAGGCTCACGTGCTGCATGGCCATCCGCTGCTGGCGGCATCAGCCCTCAAGAGCGTTCATAGCTGGGTGTACCGGCCATTTGTTACTCCCTCCGGACCCACGCCCTTCAGTACCCTGGTTAAAGTCGTGTTCGACCTTAACAAAAGAGAGCACACTGAATTCCCGGCCACTCCTGAGCGGGATCTCGAACAACAGATCAAGCTGCCTGAGGTGGCGGAGCAGCCAGCCGATCCGCAGGGAAGCTCTTCCGTTCGCTTGCGGGTCTTGGTGGCAGAGGACGGGCGAGTGATCGATTCGACCTTGCTTTCTGGACCGGTGGCGTTGCTGGCGGCGGCGCAGAATAACCTGGCGCAATGGAAATTCCAGCCTGCGCGCTGGGGCAATATGGCGATACCCTGGTACCTTGAGGTTACGGTGCCCGCCGAAAACGGCGTCCAATCCGAAGCTTTGGTGGAACCGAAGCGCCATTGACGCAAGCAAGAAAGAGAGTTCTGTGAAACTAAGCACTCCGACCCAAACTCAAGGCCAACGGCCTTGCGACGATCTGCGAAGCAGAAGAGTGGCCGCTGTCTTTGCCCTAAGCCTGCTACCGACGATGATTATTCCGTCCGTGCTCCACCGCAAAAAGAAGCAGGAGACTCACGCGCCTCAATTCACCTACGCAGGCGGCACTGAGGACGTGGCGGAGGGCTGCGTGGGCGTGCTGCAGTTGACGTCGAGCTCGATGGCGTACAAGTGCGACCAACGCACGCTGATTGTGCCTTACGACGGCATCGACGTGATGGAATACCGGCAGAACGTTAGCCCGCAAGTGTGGAAGATGAACCCCAACTGGAAGGTGAAACCGCCGGAGTATCACCTCAAGGGCAAGGGGAACCATTACTTCACGCTGGTCTACAGGGATTCCGGCGCCACCCACATCCTGGTGCTGGATGTGCCCGTCGATCAAATGAACCCTTATCTCGCTGAAATCGAGCTCAAAACCGACCGGCGCGTGGATGTTCAGCGCCACGAAGACTATCAGTAAGCTGTAAAGCAACCTCTGTATCCATCTTTTATCCAGCACCTTCATCTCGCCGCACGTCGCCGCAGAGGGAACCTCTGATTCACCTGATTCCGGAGTTGGCATGAAGCACGTGATCGTCGGCACGGCGGGCCACATTGACCACGGCAAGTCAGCGCTCGTGCTGGCGCTTACCGGCACCGATCCTGACCGCCTGGCGGAAGAGAAGCGGCGGGGAATCACCATCGATCTGGGGTTTGCTCACCTTGACCTCGGCAATCAGGTACGGGTTGGATTTGTGGATGTTCCCGGCCACGAGCGCTTCGTGCGCAACATGCTGGCCGGCGCCAGCGGCATCGACCTGCTCATGCTGGTGGTGGCGGCGGATGAGTCCATCAAGCCTCAGACGCGTGAACACTTCGAGATCTGCAAACTGCTCGGCGTGCGGCGGGGCCTGGTGGCCATCACCAAACGCGACTCGGTGGACCCGGACGTTCTCTCGACCGTGCAGTTGGAAGTGCAAGAATTTGTCGCCGGCTCTTTTCTCGACGGAGCCCCGCTGGTGCCGGTGAGCGCGCGCACGGGCGAGGGGCTCGACGCGCTGCGGACCGAGCTGCTGCAACTGAGCCTCAGCACCCAAGACCGCCCTGCGGACTCGCCCTTCCGCCTGCCGGTGGACCGGTCATTCGTCATGAAAGGGTTCGGAACGGTTGTTACGGGCACGCTCGCCGCTGGCCGGGTGAGGACTGAGGAGGAAGTCGAGCTTTTTCCGACGCGGCGACGGCTGCGCGTGCGCGGAATCCAGGTTCACAATGAAACAGTGGCAGAGGCCGCAGCCGGCCAGCGTACGGCACTCAACGTGGCGGGTATTGAGGCCAGCGAGGTCTCGCGCGGCATGGTGCTGGCGGCGCCGGGTCTGTTTGAAAACAGCAGACGGCTGGACTGCACGCTGACCTTGCTGAACTCGGTCCGGCCGCTGAAAAATCGCAGCCGCGTGCACTTTCATTCTGGGACTGCTGAGATGCTGGCCGAGGTCGTGCTTGTCGAAGGTCGCGAACTCGAATCCGGCGACCAAACCTACGCTCAACTTCGCCTTTCTGAGCCGGGGCTCTTCCTGCCCGGCGATCGCTTCATCATTCGGCAGTTTTCACCCGTCACTACGATCGGCGGCGGCACTGTCCTTGACAACCAACCGCTCAAGCATCGCGCCGGCGACCCTGCGGTGCGGGCGCTGCTTCAGCAACTCGAACGTGCGCCCGATTCACGGATCGAGTTGCTGGTTCGCGAATCGGGCGAGGCTAGCGTCGTGGCCCTGGCTGCGCGCACCGGGTGGTCGCCGGAAGAAATCGCCCGTCGCGCCCAATCGGCGGCCAGGGAACGCGGCTTTCTGACGCTTGGCCAGCAAGGTGCGCTGCTCGTCGACGCCGAACACTTCAAGCAATTAACCAGCCGCGTGTTGACAGCGCTTCAAGACTTCCATACCCGGAATCCGTTGGTTCAGGGGCTTGGCAAAGAGGATTTGCGAGGGCGCCTGACGTCGCGCTCGAATCATCATGCCGGTCTTAACCGGCTTCCCTCAGCAGCCTTGTTTAACGCGGTTCTCCAAGCCCTGAGCTCCGACAGGAAAGTACAGATCGAAGGTGAACTGGTTCGGCTCGCCGGGCGCGAGATTCAGCTCAGCGCCGAAGAAATCGCCGCCAAGGAGCGCATCAGCCGGGCGTTCGAGCAAGCCGGGCTTACGGTGCCACCAGCGGCCGACGTGCTCGCCCAGCTCTCGGTGGATCGAGCGCGCGCCCAGAAAATCCTGCAAATCCTGGTGCGCGAGAGGACGCTGGTGAAGGTCTCGGAAGGCTTGCTGTTTCACCGCTCGGCGCTCGACCGGCTGCGCAATCTGCTGGCGCGACGCAAGGCGAAGAGCGACCGGATGGACGTGGCCGCATTCAAGGAAATCACCGGCGTTACCCGTAAGTATGCGATTCCGTTGCTCGAATACCTCGACCGCGAGCGCGTCACGCGGCGCGTGGGAGACGTGAGAATCATTCTGTAGTGTCCGTTGATTTCAGCGCCAGATTCCTCGGTGCGCTCGGAATGACACGGCTCCCGACTGTTCTTCAACAAACTCCCTAAGCGAACAACACATAGGCGTCTGCGCCAATCCGAAACGGAACCACGTGTGTGCCGTTCGGCAGGCTGTTCCAAGTGGCCAGGCTGGTCCAGCCAAGGCAATCACCATTGAATCGATTGAGCGTTGCGGTCCCGTCGGGCATGTAGGCTACAAAGTGGGGATCGCCGTTCGCCAGCGTCAGCGGTTCGACCGCCGTAAGCTGAAGGGCATTTGAAAGCGGAAGCTTAGTTCCCACCTCAATGGTACCGGCCCTCAAGCCGTCGAGCACGTGATCGATATTGACATTGAGCTTGGCAACGTTGGTTTTGAAAAAGAAGTTTTCACCACCGAACTGGAAGAACGCAAAACGTGTCCAACCGCGTGCCCACTGATGCCACCAGACGCACGCCGGATGTGCCTGGCCGGCAGGAAACGAGTAAAGCGCCACGCTGCCGTTGGCCTGGTTGTAGCCGAGAAACGCCAAGCCCCTCCGCGTAAGGAAAGGTTTGGTCGTGGTGTATCCCTTGGTCATGCCGGGGTTGTGAGTCAGCGCGAACTGCACCGCGCTGGGCAAGGGTGTGGCGAGCTTGTAGAACGCGAAGATTCCGTCTGAGGCTCGGTAGCACATCAAGCTGGATACCTGATCGCTGACGTACGGCTCGATGATGTCCCATCCCGTGCCGATGGTGAAACTTGTGGTGGCGATCAGATCGGCGGTTGCGGCGTCGAGCACGTATCCTTGGGCCGCGCCAGCGCTTGAATCATAGACCAGCAGCATGGGCTCGTTTTCCGAGGGGACAACGGTCATCGCGGTGGGCGAGGCCGGCAGGGCATTGTGGAGGGTCCCGGCAACAACCTGCCGAACGGCCATGGTGTTGGACTGGTTTGCGGGGTTTATACTAAAGATCCGAAAATTCTGAGACATGTTGAGGCCCTTGCCGCCAGCGGGCGAATTGCGCCTGCCTCTACAACTAGCCTACAAAATCCACCACACAGGCCCACGACGCCAGCGCGCTCACCACGCTGGTCCAATATCCGTACTGCTCGTAAATATCCGAGGAAAGGTTCGCGTCCTTCGTCGGCATTTGAGGATCACTGGCATTGCGAATGGCCAGCCACTTCACCGGGCTGCCCATTTCCTGCACCGCCAGGCCGAGGACGGCGTCGTCCATTTCGATCATGGCGCCCTTGCCTTGAAGCTGGAATGAGTTTTGCTTGGTGTCGAACTCAAATTTATCGGTGGTCACAATCACGGGCGGCTCGCCCACCTGGGATTCGGGGTTTGCGGCCGTAAACACCTGGGGATTTCGCGTGAACGGTTTGACCGCGGCCGGATAGGCCGTGCGCGCCTGCTTGATGGGCGGCGCATTGGGCGCAATCAGCTTGGCAATGTTTGCGAGCTGGCCGGTGGTGGGAATAACATAGCCGCTCGAAAAGCTCTGGTTGTTGAACGGCATGTTCTTGAACGTGCCGTCCAATTTGAAGCGCGCGGTATTCGCGGCCATCACATCACCCAGAGCTAATTTCGGCCCGATCGCGCCGGCCGTCCCCGAGGTAATCACCAGCTTGGCCTGGGTCTGCTCAATGACCTGCTTAAACATATCCTTCACCGGCATTGAGGCGTTGTCCCGGGCAAGGTGAAAGTTCGACTTCATCAACAGAACTTTGCGGCCACCGATCAAAATCGGCATGAACTTGCCGATATAAGGGGCCTCTTGCGCCGGGGACTTCGGAGTGAATCGGCCGGCATACTTGGCCTCCCACTGGTTTGCATAAACGTACCAGCCCCCAGACACCCCGGAGGGCGGCATCGCCCATGAACCCGGCGTCATCACGGCGGACATGGCATTGGCTTCAGCCGAGGTCCAGGTGAAGATCACGAACTCTGCCGGGGACAGCACTGCGTCCTTGCCATTGTAAGTGAACGTGGAATCGGGTTCGGGCTGCAGGCCCGAAGGCCAGGGAATTTGCGCGATGGCATGCTTCGTGACCATGACCACGCCGCTCCCCAAGGAACTGGCGGCGTCTTCTTCAAGGGGGTTGTAGTCGATGATCTTCTCGGCATAGGGATCAACTTGAACTTCGGGATTCTTCAGCGTCCTGGTCGGCTTGATCACCATCATGTCGCGCGGGACCGGGCCCCAGAACGGGTCGTTGGCATAGCTGTCGTCCAGCGCGTCGTTAACCAGCTTTGTGAAGGCTGCGTACCTACCGGGCTGTTGCTGTAAAGCGAGTGTCATTCCTGCCAGAGTCTGCGCGTCATCGCCGGAGCTGACCACCGAGAAGTTGTTTTGCAACCGGCCTGCGATCTTAACCGCGGTATTCTCATCGCCGTCATCCCAGGTTTCAATGTCCTGGATTGAGTGTCCCCCCAGGGCCACAAGCGGAGTTGTCGCGATCATCGCGCCCACCTGGCGCGCCGCGTTTTGCATCGCGTCAAGAGGGTACTCCTGTTGGAAATTCATCGATTTTCCGTTGATTCCTGTGGCCAGGCCCGTCAACTCGACGGTGGTAGCCCCGTTCGCCAGCGCGTTGGCGAGCGCCGTGATTTGGCTGACGTACGAATCACGGGTACTTTGCGAGAGGGCCGGCATTGCCTGGATAACGCCCTGCACGAGTGCCAGGCGGAGCAGGTCTGTGGGATGAACATCCATGGCGTTGGTGTCGTCGGCGCCCGAGGCATTGCGCAGGCCGGGCTTCCGGGCGGGAGGCCTGGCGAATTGACCGATGAAGACCGCGAGCAACATGGCCAGGTTGAACCCGAATGTCGGCCCCATGTTCAGCACGCCATAGGTGTCGGCGGCCGCCTCTTCCATCCAGTAATCCCAAAGCAGAGCCTGCCAGGCGCTGCTCGAGTCCGGGAAGAGGGAATAAACCTCCTGGCGCAATTGCTGCATCAAGCCCCGGTCGGCGTGGATCACGTCGTGACCGCCCGTCTCATGGGCCAGGCTGCCGAAGAAGAGAGGATGGTCCGCGAATGTCGCGGGAAGGCTTACCACGCCAATGGTCCCGCCGGTCAGTTTGTCGATCATGTCGCACGGAAGCGTAAAGGGTCCGTTGTCTGGAACCGACTGGAAGACGGCCAGCGGCGGCAGCGTCTCCGTCAGGGCGATCTTAAGATTCTTTCGGTCGCTCCAATTCAAGAAGGACATGAAGAGGTCCGAGATTACCGCCAGAAAGCGATTCATCTGGGGCCGGATGGAGTTGTCTTTGTGCTGGTAGACGCAGCCGGTCAGCGTTTCAACGGTAAACGTGTCGGCCGGGCCGAGTCTCGCGAAGAGGCTGTCGGCGCGGTCCAGCAGCGGCGTTACGTACCCGCTGCGAAAAGGTGCCGGCAGCAGCGGATCGGCGCTCTTGATCAAGGCTTCCACCTTAGCTCTCGTGGGTTTGGCGCCGAAGACCGGCGTGGAGGGCGCCAGGAATTTCGTCTTCATGAGCTGGGTGTAAAGTATGTTGAAGTTCGCTTCGATTCCTGTCACCGACATGGTCAATCTCCTCTCACTGGTTAGCTTTTGTTCACTCGGGCGAACCAAGTGCTCCCGAGGCCCTATTTGCGCCCTTTGCTTTTGGGTTTGGATCGATTCGGAGCGTTAGCGGCGGCGACCGATTTTCGCGCGACCGACTCGCGGTCTTTCTGCCGAGCGGGATCACCTGAGAGTTCCCAGCCCTGCAACGCCCGGCGCGCGCGGGTTTCCGCGTCCAGCACGGCGGCCGACGGGGCGGCCCTCGCCGGCCGCGCTTCGACGAGGCTCGGCAACGGTCGTTTGGCCTTGGCCCGCACGCCCTTTTGTAAGAACGCCTCCAACAATGAAGCTTGCTCCTGTTTTTCAGCCATCAGTGCCGGGATCGACGATTCTGCCGTCAGGCTCGGCGCATCGCTGAGCGGCTGGAGCTCAGCCTCGTAGTCGCAGGGTCCGATTTGCATCATGGTGCAGAACACACACGCGCCCTTCGGGCGTGCCAAGTGTCCCGTGGCAGGGTTGTATTGCAGGTGGCCTGCCGTCGCTTCGGAGACGAGTTGCGCCAGAACCTTCGACCTGAATTGCTTGAATTGGACCGGATCTCCGGTGATGTGCGGCGAGAAGATCACCCGCGCTTCCAGCGGATTGCCCTGGCTGTCGGCGCCGTAGCGCAGGCGTACTTCGCGATTGATCAGCTCACTGATGGTGTCGCCCACCTTCGGGTTACCGGCGGAGAATCGGCCATTCATCTCCGCCAGGAACGCGTCCGTGGTCGATTGGCTGAAGATCATCAGCACCAGCGGAAGGCTCTGGAAAAGCTGCCGCAAGAAGTACTGGCGATGATAGAAGCACTCCGTCACAATCCCCTTCTGCTGATCCGGAGTCATGGGAGGCATCGACGGATCGGAAGGATCAGTCTTGGTGATCCACTTCGCCGACGCGCAGGCCACCATATTGCCGTAAGAGACGTCTTCACCCACCATGAGGTTGTGATTGGACCACCCCATCGCGCTCGCGAGGTCTTCGAGCAGCGACTGGTAATTGAGGTACATCTGCACCGGTTGCAGCTCCACCGGGATGGTGTGGAAGCCGTCGGCATCCACCGGCACATTCAACTCAACGCCTGAAAACGGCCCATCCGTGCGGCCACCAAGGTATTGCTCATACTGCTGCGTCGGGATGTCGAGCTTGGCGGTTTCGCGGTACCTGAAATAATGGGCGTACTGAGCGACGGTATCGAACAGCGGGCTGATGGAATTGATGGTCGCCGGCCACCAACCGGGAAGATTGGGATTAATGCCCAATGACATGATGGGAGCCTTGCGGCACCCGCTGAGCATTTCAGGCGCCATCGGCCCACGCCCAAGATACTGTGACACCTGCACAATTCCCGGCTTTACCGGCGGCTGATCCGACTCATATCCGTAACTGTGATAAGTGCCCCACTGGCGAAAATAGGCGCACGGATGCGGGGTAGGTCCCGGCTCCTCCGCAACGCGCATGGCCTGGCAGGGCATCACCTCGTAGGCCAATTCAACTTCGGTCGGGAGTTGGTTGTTGCTCATAGATCAGACCCAAGGGTGACGATTTGGCGCCATCAAGCTCCGGCCGGCGCGACGGATGTGTTGATGAATCTCGGACCGTAGAACACCGGCTGATCCAAATCCGTGTACCTCTTCAAAAACTCGAATTCCGCAGGGTAAAGACTCGGCAATTGGGAAATAGCTGCGGACGGAACCTGATGGCGCGTGATGTTCTCGCGGGCCAAGACCCGAAGATCGATCATACCGGGAGGATTTCCTCCGGTGCCGCGCACCGACAAGCCCACCGTCTTCCAGGAAGCATCGGCGGGACCGTTCCAGGCTGCGTCGAGGGCCGCCAGAATCGCCGAAAACGCCGAATCCAGCGCCGAAAGATCCTTGGTGACCGCAGCCGCATTCGGATCGAGGGCGATGATCTTGGCGTAGCCGTCGGACGGAACCGCAAGCGTGTTGATGACCGCCGGCCAGCCTGTCGGTTGGCCCCTGAAGAAGAGATGCTCTGTCTCCGGCGTCAGGTCGACGTGCGGCTTCGGCTCATGGTAGGTGGCTCCATAGTACAACTCAGCAAAACGAGCGTAATGCGACTCCTCCAGCTCGTAATCTTTGGGAGTGATCAGCGTCTTGGCGGAGGCGCCTTCGCCTTGCTCGAGGATTTCGTCGATGCCACTCAATATCGCTTGGAGGGGGTCGACGCCTTCCGTGTACTTGATCTGCGCGAAGCCGATGTCATCATAAACCTGGTTGGAGGCGCCGCCGGCTTTGACGGCCGCAGCCACCGCATCGGCATTATCCAGAATTGCCTGGCGAATGGCGTTGTAAAACACCGAGATGGTCGGATAGGTCTCGTGCCGCTTCATCCGGCGCAGAAGAAACTCCGGCGCCTCGATGCGCATGAAGTTGCGGAGTTGGTTCCTGGAGAGCTTCGCCAGCCCCACGTGGAGATCGGGTTCTGTGCCGCCGGGTAGGCCCTGAGCCGGGTAGTGGATATTGATGCCCTTGATCTGAGGCGTCCCGCCGATTGCGGCCAGCACGTTGGCAGCGATGGCCAGGTGCACCATCTCCTCCATGGCGACGCTGCGAATCTGGTTGTATGCCGTGTAGTTCTGGACCTCCAACGAGAACAGTGCCGAGAGATAAGGAGGCAACGTCGAGCATTCCAGCTCGATCGCCGTTTGCAAGGCCTGCTTGATCCACGCGAGGTCGCGCACGGTTCCCTGTGCAGGAGAGGGTTCGCTCATTTTGATTGCTCCGTCGCGCCGCCTCCATAGAGAAGAACGTAGGAGGTGTCTCCGATCTGGTAAGGAACCGCGAGAGAGGCGCTCGCGAAAGTCGTCTGTGAAAACAGGAGCGTCCAGCCGAGGCAGTCGGAGTGGATTTTGTAAACCGCAGTCGTTCCGGAAGCGGCAATGTAAGTTAGGAGGTAAGGCTCACCGTACCCCCAGGGAATGATGGCGGCAAGGCCGGATTGGCCGATGGTCATCGCGTCCGGCAACTGACTCTGCAAGTAGCTGCCGACTTCGATGCTCCCCATGGCCGGGTCATCCTGCATGTGATCGATGTTGACGTTCAGCTTGACGGTGTTGATCTTGAAGAAGAAGGTTGACCCCCCAAGCTGGAAGAATGAAAAGCGCGTCCAACCTTTCGCCCACAGGTGATACCAAACATTCACCGCCAGCAACGGGGGCACGCCGCCGCTCGACGACGGCACCACCGTCACACTGAAGTTTTCCACCCTTCCCGTGTCGAAGTCATATCCCAAGATGTACTGCGCGCCCAGCGACACGTAGGGCACGACGGTGGTGAACCCATTTGAAGGCGTGGTGTGTGACGGGGCAAAAACATAGGGCGGCGACGCGGTAAGATCGCTGGAGAGGGTATAAAAGCCCATCCCGCCGGTGTCTGCCCGATAAGTGAGCAGATAGGGGATGTTTCCAAAGACGAAACTGGTGAGGGTGTCCCACGGGCCTTTCGAAAGAGTCACTTTGCTGGGAGTTTGGTGCACCCAGGGAGCGCTTCCGGAAAGGGCGTAGGCGTCCACCTGCTGTGTGGCCTTGTTGAAGCCCAGGAGCACAAGCTTTCCACCGATTTGAACGGGCGTCATGCTTGTGTAGCCGGAAGCGAGACCCGCGCCGCTCTGGGCCCAGCACTGGGCGAGATTTCCCGGGGTTGAACCTGAAGGTGCAGTTACCGAGTAAATTGCGTTCATGCTGATCCCCTTTTTACTGGGTGTTAATTCTAGCAGGCTGCGGAAAAAACCTGCAGAACCCTGTCATTTCGAGCGTAGCGAGAAATCTCGCTCTGAAAATAAAGACAATGCGAGATTCCTCGTCGCCTTCGGCTCCTCGGAATGACAGACTGGACGGGTCTTTCCGCAGCCTTCCAGCCGGCATTTCTGTTCCGAAAATAGGCGCTAAGTGCTTTGTTCTGTTCGAAAATAGGCGCTAAGTGATTTGTTTTCAAACGAGCGCCTCTTCGCCTCGATAGCGCCATTTTCATGCTTCGGGGTTGTCGCGAAGCGACATGACGACTCACCAGGATTCGACCTCACCAGGATTCGACCTCAAACCGATGAGCCCACGCCCGGCCACCGGGCGAAGCTCGGGTTCGTTTCTTGGATTCTTTGGGTTCGTTTCCCGATTTTGCACGTTTTTTTCCCCGAAAATCAGGTTCGGTCGCGGTAGGGACGCTGGTTACCCAACGCCCCCCGCACGGATCCGTACTTGAA
>DATJYK010000275.1:0-1129 GCA_035578005.1 Terriglobia bacterium | reverse complement strand
TGGAGTGCACCCCAAAAATGAGACACGGAGTTAAGGGCCAACCTACATTGAAGGGAGACGAGGTATGGAATTGGCCCGAACCGTGTACAGTCGCGATTTGAAGATTGCTGCCATGCGAGCCATGGATGCCGGGGAGACGCGCAACCAGGTGGCGCGGCGTTTACAGCTAAGTCCGAAGCTGCTGGAACGCTGGCGCGGAGAGTGGCGGGCCCGCGGAGAAGCCGCCTTTCCCGGACAAGGTCATCGGCAGGAAGGAAGCCTGGCCAGCGACGAGGCTCGGATTGGCGAGCTGGAGCGCAAGATCGGCCAGCTAACAGTGGAGAACGACTTCCTAAAAAAAGCGTTGGCGCATTTCAGGGAGCATCACCGGCCAGCCGTCGTCAGTGGCGGAGCTGCGTGTACCGACAAGTCGAAGCCGCCGCGCAAGCCGGAGGGCAAGTGAGAAGCCTGTGTGCTGCCGGGGCCTTGAGTCGGGCCAGTTACTACCGCGGTCTGCAACGGCGAGATCCTGAGCCGGAAACCGTGGCGCTGCGCGACCACATCCAGAAGATCGCGCTCGCGTTTCCCGCCTACGGCTACCGCCGGATTACGGCGGAGTTGGGGCGGCGGGGCTGGGGTTGCAATCACAAGCGGGTGCTTCGCCTGATGCGCCAAGACAACCTGCTGTGTTTGCGCCGCCGCAAGTCGTTTCTGCGGACCACGGACTCAGCACATCGCTTTCCGGTGTTTGCCAACTTGGCGGCGACTCTGAAGCCGACGGCGATCAATCGGCTATGGGTCGCCGACATTACCTACATCCGCCTGCGCCGCGAGTTTGTCTATCTGGCGGTGGTACTGGATGCCTACTCACGGCGCGTGGTGGGCTGGGCTCTGGGTCGCACGCTAGAAGCGAAACTGACGCTAACCGCACTGCGCCGGGCGCTGGCGGCACGAGCGCCGCTGCCTGGACTGGTGCATCATTCCGACCGTGGCGTGCAGTACGCTTGCGGCGACTATACGGCGCTGCTGGACGAGCACGGCATGCGTGGCAGCATGAGCCGCTGCGGCAACCCTTACGACAACGCTTACGCCGAGAGCTTTATGAAGACCCTCAAGTACGAAGAGGTCTATCGTAACGAGTATGCCGACC
>DATJYK010000274.1:0-1049 GCA_035578005.1 Terriglobia bacterium | reverse complement strand
GGTAGCCTGGGTTTTTCCCAAGTACCGAGGTGGCGATGAAGTGCCGAGTGAAGCTCGATAAGGCGGAGACGATCACGTTGCAGGAGATGGCGATCAATCACCGGTTCAAGAACTCGCGCAGACGCGCCACTGGCCTTTTGATGCTCGCTCGTGGCGATAAGCCAAAGGTCGTCTGTGAGGTACTCGGTGTGAGTGACCAGGCTGTGTACAACTGGGCTCACGCGTGGCGCCTCGGAGGCATCTGCGCACTGATGGGCGGCCACAACGGCGGTCGGCCTCGTGCACTTTCCGATGATTTGGTCGCAGTCGCCCTGGAGATTGCGCGGGCCGAGCCGTTGTCGCTGCCGCAGATCGCTCGACGCGTCGAAGAATCTCAAGGTCAACCGTTGCCGTGCAAGATCGAAACACTGGGCGAAGCGCTCAAACGCGGCGGCTTCACTTTCAAGCGTAACCGCTTCTCGCTCAAAAAAAGCGCGACGAGCAGGAGTTCGAGATGAAGCGTGCCACGCTTGAGAAGCTTCAGGTTGCAGCACGCGATGGCCAGTGTCGCCTGTTCTATTTCGACGAGGCTGGCTTTTGCGGATCGCCGCCGGTTCAGCGTAGCTGGTCACCACGAGGACTGCCCCATGCCATTGAGCCCAATCATCATTGCCGACGCAACGTGATGGGCGCGCTGAATTTCGGTGAGAACAGTTTCGTTCACACAGCAAGCGCCCGTACAGTCAAAGGGCCAAACGTTGAGGGCTTTCTCGACGAACTGATTTGTCAGGGCGATGCTCGGCCGACCGTGATCGTGCTCGACAATGCGAGCATCCATCACGGCATCGATCCGGCCACACGCGAGCGCTGGCTCATCGAACATAAAGCACTCCTCTTTTACCTGCCGCCGTATAGCCCGGAACTCAATCTCATCGAGATCGTCTGGAAGCACTTCAAGCATCACTGGAGGCGGTTCGTGATGTGGACGAAAGACACCATTGATGCGGAGCTGGAAATTCTGCTCAACGGATACGGCCCGAGATTCCAAGTCAATTTTTCGTGAACACTTA
>DATJYK010000273.1:0-1309 GCA_035578005.1 Terriglobia bacterium | reverse complement strand
TGAGGTTTCTTCGATTTACTGGAGAGGGCTTCTGGGTATAGAAAGAAAGGAAAGTATGGAAGCCAGTGGTAAACACAAATCGGGCCGGCGTTACGACGCCGGTTTCAAGGAGAGCGCTGTGGGTCTCGTCAAGTCTGGTCGTTCCTTCAATGAGGTGGCCGAAGACCTGGGTGTATCCGCCTGGACCATCCGCATGTGGGTTAAGCGGCATGACCGTGGCGAGGAACTCAACCAGCGTAAAGCCTTGGCTGATTTGACGCCCGAACAGCGGGAGAACCGCCGACTGCGCCAGGAGATTGAATATCTCCGGCGGCAACGGGACATTTTAAAAAAAGCCTTGAGCATAGTATCGGACGGACACCCCAACGACGTTTCCCACTCATGACCCTGCTCCGGAAACAGTATCCGGTAGAGGCGCTGGCGCAGGCCTTGGAAGTCAGTCCCAGCGGCTACTATTCACACCAGCACAAAGGCCAAGGCCGCCGCGCGCAACAGGACCGCGTCCTGGAGCAACAGATCCAGCAGACCTTCCACGCCAGCCGCGCCACTTACGGCAGCCCGCGCATCCGCGCTTGCTTGCAACGCCAAGGCTGCCATCACGGCAAAAACCGCATCGCTCGGTTAATGCGTCGAATCGGCCTGCGCGCCAGGCAAAAACGACGTTTTGTCCCACGCACGACCCAAAGCGACCATGATCAACCCATCGCACCCAACTGGCTGGCCAAAGTCCCCACGCCGGATCGGCCGGACCGAGTCTGGGTGGTGGACATCACTTATATCCCCACAGCCGAAGGCTGGATTTATTTGGCCGTCATTCTCGACGCCTGCTCACGCAAGGTCGTCGGCTGGGCCATGGGAACTTCCTTGGAAACATCTTTGGTGACAGAAGCCCTGAGCCAAGCGCAAAGAGAGCGCCGTCCGGCTCCGGGGCTCCTGCACCATTCGGATCGGGGAATCCAATATGCCAGTAGCGCGTATCGCGCGCTACTGGCCATTTTTAAAATCACTCCCAGTATGAGCCGGCCTGCCAATCCTTATGATAACGCGCTGGCCGAATCATTCATGGCTACCCTCAAAACCGAATGCTTTGATCAATTGCCAGCTTCACACGCCCACGCCAGACTCAAAGTGTTTGATTATATTGAAACGTTTTATAACCCAAAGCGGCTCCACAGCGCTCTGGGTTATCAATCTCCTGTGGAATTTGAAAACCAATTCAATTAAACTTAAACCAACAAATCGCCCGAAAGCCCTATCCACGTTTTCGAAGAAAGATCAACCTGCTCCTTCGCCGAAGCCTCGCCAAAAA
>DATJYK010000272.1:0-1012 GCA_035578005.1 Terriglobia bacterium | reverse complement strand
ATGAAACAGAGGACACTGGCGATGATGACTGGCTTTGAGCGGTACACCAAGAAGACCAAGCGCGCTTTGTTTCTGGAGGAAATGGAACAGGTGGTGCCGTGGGGCGAGCTGTGTGCGCTGATCGAGCCTCACTATCCCAAGGCCGGCAACGGGCGGCCGCCGGTGGGGCTGGAGCGGATGTTGCGCGTGTACTTTCTGCAGCAATGGTTCAACCTGTCGGACCCGGGGCTGGAAGAGGCGCTGTACGACTCGGTGGTGATGCGGCAATTTGTGGGCATCGATCTGGGGCGGGAACCGGTGCCGGACGAGACCACGGTATGCAAGTTCCGTCATGTGCTGGAAGAGCACGACCTGGGCGGAGAGATTCTGCAGACGGTGAATCTGTATTTACAGAGCCGGGGAGTACGGATCACGACCGGCACCATCGTCGATGCGACCATCATTCATGCTCCCAGCTCGACCAAGAATCGCGAGCAGAAGCGCGACCCGGCGATGCACCAAACCAGGAAGGGCAAGCAGTGGTACTTCGGGATGAAGGCGCACGTAGGGGTGGATAGCAAGACGAAGACGATTCACTCGGTGGTGGCGACGGCGGCCAACGTGGCGGACAGCACGGTATTGCCAGAGTTACTGCACGGGGAAGAGACGAAGGTTTGGGGCGATCAGGCTTATCGAGGGCAGACCGAAGCCATTCAGGAAGTTGCACCCGGAGCGCAAGACATGACCCACAAACAGTATCGCTACAAGAACCGGGTCGACGAAATACAACGGGCCAAAAACCGCACCAAGTCTCGGGTGCGCTCGAAAGTGGAGCACGTGTTTGGGGTGATGAAGCTGAAGTTCGGGTTCGTGAAGGTGCGCTATCGAGGCTTGAAAAAGAATGCCAACCGGCTGTTCGCTACCTGCGCCCTGGTGAACCTGTACTTGGTACGCAAGAAGCTGTTGTACGCAGCGGCATAGTGTCTTTCAACGACCCCCGACTGCCGGAACAGGCCAGCCGAAGGGCTCAAAG
>DATJYK010000271.1:0-3481 GCA_035578005.1 Terriglobia bacterium | reverse complement strand
GGAACCTCTGAGCAACCCTGCGGTATTTCGGCTGCGAAAGAGGAACGGAGTGTACTGCGGAGAGAGGCGTCTGCTTTGCGCCGAGGAATTAGTTCCGAACTGGTGTGCAACCGCGATTTACAGGGGTTCGAGAGACACTACGCCCCAGCGACGGCCAGCCGTTTGCGGTGCAGATACAGATTCACCAGGGCGAAGCAGGCGCACAGCCGGTTGTGGTTCTTACTGAGTCCACGATATCTGGTCTTCTCAAAGCCGAAGACGCGCTTCAGTATCCGGAAGGGATGTTCGACCTTGGCCCTGACGCGCGACTTACTCCGGTTCCTGCTGCGCTGTAACTCGTCTATGCCATCCTGGTATCGGGTCCGGCGCGAGGTCATGTCCTGCGCGTGCGGAGCGGCCTGCCGTATTACTTCCGCCTGTCCCTGATAGCCGCCGTCACCCCACACCTTGCGCTCTTCGCCGTGCAGCAGATCGGGCAGCATATGCACATCGGCCACCGAGGCCGCCGTGGTGCACACCGAGTGCACGATGCCATGCTTGGCATCCACGCCGATGTGCGCCTTCATCCCGAAGTACCACTGGTTGCCCTTCTTCGTCTGGTGCATCTCCGGATCGCGCTCCCCGCCCGCGTTCTTGGTCGAGGAAGGCGCATGGATGATGGTCGCGTCCACGATCGTGCCGGTCGCAATGCGAATGCCCCGGCTCTCCAGATGCCGATTCACCGCATCCAGCATGGCTCCGCCCAGACCGTGTGCTTCCAGCAAATGGCGAAAGTTGAGAATCGTAGTCTCGTCCGGGGCCGGAGCGCGTCCCAGGTCCACACCCGCGAAGCGCCGCAGCACGGCTGACTCGTACAGCGCATCCTCCGCCCCCGGATCGCTCAGGTTGAACCACTGCTGGAGAAAGTGAATCCGCAGCATGATACTCAGCCCCACCGGCGGACGCCCGTTCTCACCCTTCGGGTAATGCGGCCGGACTAACTCCTCCAGTTCCGCCCACGGCACCACCCGCTCCATCTCCTCCAAAAACTGCTCCCGCCGCGTCTTCCTCGTGTACCTCTCAAAGCCTGCCTGGGATGCCAGTGTCTGCTGTCGCACGCGCTCTTCGTCTCCACCTACAAACTTATCTCGTCAGACTGTGGACGGGCGAGTTCTTCAGAGGTTCCCTAAGTGCGCCTACGAACTCTTTACGCATCCTGTATGGTTTCTTTATACGAAGGACTAGAAGCTTTCACCTCGAACCTGTTCAGTGGATGAACTGAACAGCTCCTAGTGATGACTCAAAGCCCACACATACGCGCCCACTGCCGACGCCTGGTCCGGTGTAAGTTGAGACCCTCCCATAGCCGGCATGGGGCTGCGATATTGCTTGGGCAGCGACACCCCATCCGTAATCGTCTTCGTAATTCCCGCCCAGCTGCCATCGCTCCACAACCATTTGTTCTTCGTCAGGTCAGGTCCCAGCGGAGTCCCCGAACCGTTCTCGCCATGGCAGCCCGTGCATGTCCCACCAGCCACCTCACCGTGATAGATACGATTGCCCAGCGCAACCATATCCTGCGTCGCTCCGGGAGGAACCGGAAGAGCAGCCGCACCGGCGTCCGGATGGGTCCCCTCGGGTGGCTTGGCTTCGGCCTGTGCGATCTCGCCAGCCGGAGCCGTCAAACTCGGACAAGGCGTGAACGTCTCACTCGCCGGACCGCCGGTGTAGGTGATTTTGTAGATCGTCCCCTTGATGTCATCGGAAACATAAAGTGATCCGTCCGGACCAACCGCGACGCCCGAAGGACGATGTACGGCTCCCTCCGGTGACTCTGTCCCTCCTGCGAAACCATCCGCAAAGATTTCGCATCTGCCAGCCTTACCGCCGGCAAGCCCCTGGAAGACGATGTTGTAGCCGCCTTGCGCATACGGAGCCCGATCCCACGATCCGTGGAAAGCAATAAAGACACCGTCGCGGTAGCGGGCAGGAAACTGCTTTTGGTCATAGAAGACCATGCCGTTTGGCCCCCAGTGAGCAGGAAACGCTGCAACCGGACCGATCTTGTTGGCGCAAACTCCGACAGCGTGGCCACCGTCTCCGCCATACTCCGGCGCCAGAACCAGCTTCGCCTGCCCCGGATCGTAATAGCACTCTGGCCAACCGTAATCGCCCCCTTGTTTCAAGAGCATCACTTCTTCAGAAGGCAGCGTCGCTTCCTCTTCCGGCTTATAAAGCTCAGGCCAATTTGCATGCAGCTGGTCGCGTCCATGCTGGGTCACATAGATCCGATGACTATTTGCATCAACTCCAAATCCTTCGGCGTTGCGAATCCCGGTCGCATAGCGGTCTGCCGGAGAGAACTTTTGATCCGTCTTCTTCGCGTCGTACCGCCAGATGCCTCCGCGGGTCTCAAGCTCCGTGCACGGCTGAGCACCCGGCGAGTGCAGCGTCCGGTTCTTCAGCTGGCATGAATTGGTCGCCGTGCCAACATCTACCAAGAGAGTGCCGTCGGAGGTGATGACGAACGGATGCATGGGATGGTCGCCGCCGAGAGGCAACCCGGAGACCACCGTAACCGCAGAGCCCGTCGGCACAATCGAGCCCGGAGACAACGCATACCGCACGATGCGATCGTTCACCTCCGCGTAAATCGATCCGTTGTACAGGCCAATTCCCGTACCACCCGCCGCTCCGGTCTGGGCAGTTTCACCGAAGCGCTCAATCACATCAGCTTTTCCCGATCCGCTCTTGTCCTGAAGCGCGACCAGAAAGCCGCCTTCAGGCTTCGGCTCGTTTGGGGGATAGTACGAACCGGACCAGGTGTTCACGTAAACCACGCCGTTCGGCGCAACCACCATGTGACGCGCATGACCGATGCCGTCAGCAAAAATAGTCGCGCAAAATCCCGGCGGCAGTTTCAATCCGCTGTCATCTTTGGGACATGAGCTTCCGCTTCCCGAAGCCGAAGGCGAATGGCTTCGATAAGCCCCAACAGGATCAACTATTGAGAACGCAGCGAAGGCAAAGATACCGAAGACCAGAACTCTGTGTAAGCCGGGTAACCGCATGGAACTCTCCCTGAATACTGACCGAGCGAAATATTCTTTGGAAGTGCTATCGCGTGAAGCTTGAAGATGCTGCGGTTATTATCCACCAACATCGCGTCGCATTGTTAGGTCGAGCCCATACCAGCGGATCTCTCTTGCGCACAAACCCATCACACATCCAACCGATTCGCCGCCGCGACGCGCCCATACCAGTAACCCGAATCCTTAATCGTGCGCTTCTGATCGCGATAATCCACGTAGATCAGCCCATACCGTTCCGTGTGCCCATTGGCCCACTCAAAGTTGTCTACTAGGCTCCACGCGTGGAATGAGCGCACCCGCGCTCCATCCGCAATCGCCCGCGCCAGTTCAGCAAGCTCTTCGCGGAAGAACTCAATCCGCCGCGCATCCGGCACGCGACCATTCTCCTTGTCATAAGGTGCATCGAGATA
>DATJYK010000270.1:0-1374 GCA_035578005.1 Terriglobia bacterium | reverse complement strand
GGTCAAAACTCCGAGACTGATGTAATCGGTAATGCGACTTCCTTTCGGGAGCTCAGCAATCGTACGGGCCATCGGCGGTCCTCCTCTCAAGTTAATGAGAGCAGAATACCGCACAAACCGTTAAGTGAACAGTATTGGGCTCTGGCCCCGCGTCTGGTCACAGCTTTCGGCTCCGACCGGAGCCGCTATGACAGCGCCCAGGACGTACAGAAATTCTCCGGCGTAGCTCCGGTCACCGAGCAGAGCGGCAAGAAGAAGTGGGTGCATTGGCGCTTGGCCTGTCCCAAGTTCGTGCGCCAAACCTTCCACGAATTTGCCGCTGCTTCCTGCAGGAAGTCGCTCTGGGCACGGGCCTACTATGAGCAGCAGCGGAAGCGGGGCGTGGGCCACCACGCTGCCGTTCGTTCCTTGGCCTACAAGTGGATCAGGATCCTCTACCGCTGCTGGAAGGACCGCGCGCCTTACGATGAGCAGGTTTATCTGAAATCCCTCCAGCGCCACCGCTCGCCGCTGTGGCTCGACGTCATTTCTCTGTCGCTTCAGGAGGGTCATGCTTGACCTATGTCCAAAAAACGCTTGACGCAAAAAACTCAGATGTCTTGGGTCGGCCTCGCGGCGCTCTCTGAGCGCCGAAATGACGCGGAAAGGTCTCCGTGCGGCTTTGCCGCCCCGCTGTGCGGAAAGGCTTAACCTTTCCGTGGAGTTTTTACATTTTGAGGCCCGAAGGGCCGTACTAACAAAGCCCCTGGGCAACGGCCAGGGTGATCAGCCAAGCCCGGCTAGACCTGGAGCCCTGAAGGGGCGAACCAAGGCAAACCCCCTCTGTCCCGCCGGTAGCGTTCGTTGTCTTTAATGTCGCCGTGTTCCAGAAACCGTCGATACCCTCATGAAAGATCGGCATGTGCTTGGCCCCTAGCGCTCCGACTAGCAGGGGCTCACGGCCTTTTGCGGTGAAGATCCGATGAACGTAGATTTGGAAGAGAGATTGACCCATTCCGATACTTCCTTTAGTTCGCCCTTTCAGGGCTACACTCCTCACACCGCGCGATGACTCGCCCTGGGCGTTGCCCGGGCGTTGCCCAGGGCTCTGATAGAGCGGCCCTTCGGGCCTCAGAAATGTGGAACTTTAGGGCCCTACGAAGTGCCAGCGCGGGCGGGGTTCGCGGAATCCCAGGCGGCCCTCACGCCTGCACCTCGGTGTTCGACTCGCCTGTCGCCGGCTGCCTCGGCGCCCCTTCCTCGCTCTTGGCTTCGACGTCGGTGGTTTTGTCCCTCTTGGAGTCCCCGGGCGTGCGTGTCATGCGATACTTCAGCAGAAGCTTCCATTTAGACTCGAAGGCGCGCTCGAGGTAGTCCTGGTACAGCGTGATGGTG
>DATJYK010000269.1:0-4593 GCA_035578005.1 Terriglobia bacterium | reverse complement strand
CTGCCCACGTCTCATTACCATATATCATGACACTCTGGACACATGCACTGTATAGCTTTCCTTTCACCTTTAGGGACATGGTATGGTATGCCATGGAGGTTTGACTTGGGCGTGACCTCCCATCTCGGAATGCGCCGCTATGGCCTTTATGGCTTTGTTGTGGGTCCGCTTACAATAGGTTCAGAGAGCGGTTGCGTCAGGAAGGGCATCCGGCGTAAAAATGTTTGCTCCAAAAACCCCTATTTTACCATGTCAGACAAATTATATGGGCAGAGTACAGCTCTGGGTACTCCGTGGGCGACTCCACTTGCCTACGACAAACAGAAAGGTGGAGAACCCGGCGGAACTGCGGTCCGATCTGATCGGATATATGAAGGTGCGAAACTGGAAGCTCCGCAGGGATGCCGGTTGCGGGTTGGTTGTTTGAATGTGGGGTCCCTATCGAAGAGAAGTGGAGAAGTTGTGGAGTTGGCGGCAAGAAGGAGGTTGGACTTCTGTTCTATTCAAGAGTCAAGATGGAAAGGTGAAGGTGCCAGACTTTTAGGAGGTGATGGTGCAAGATACAAGCTCTACTGGAAAGGGCGTGACACAACTGCAGCGTCTGGAGTTGGTATTCTTGTGGCCGAAAAGTATGTTGACAAAGTGGTTGAAGTGAGGAGAGTGAGTGATAGGCTTATTGTGTTGAGAGTAGTCGTGGGTAGGATGATTCTGAATGTGATTTCAGCCTATGCACCTCAACGCGGCAGACCAAATGAGGAGAAGGAGGAGTTCTGGGTATCACTGAGCAGGACGGTAGCAGCGATAAGTTCAGATGAAAAGCTTATAGTGTGTGGAGACATGAACGGACATGTGGGTGAAAATGCACAGGGTTTTGAAGGTGTGCATGGCGGTAATGGGTTTGGTGAGAGGAATGTTGAAGGAGAAATGTTGCTGGAATTTGCGGAGGCCATGGAACTTGCAGTAGTGAACACATGGTTCAGAAAGGAAGCTTGTAAGAGAATAACGTATGAGTCCGGTGAAGATAAATCACAGATTGATTTTGTGCTTGTAAGAAGGTCAGAACTCTCCTCGGTGAAAGATATAAAAGTGATTGCTGGAGAGGAGTGCATACAACAGCATAGATTACTGGTGTGTGTGCTGGACATAAAGCAGCAGCTGAAGAAGGTCCGAGAAAAGCCAATGAGTAGATGTAGGGTGTGGAAATTGAAAGATGAGAGTGTTCTGAACCAGTTTAGAATTGAAGTACAACGCAGATTGGCAGAGCAGCAAGAGGGAAATGTTGAAGGAATATGGGAAAAACTCAAAGGTGGCTTACTCGAGACAGCAGAAAAAGTGTGTGGACACACAAAAGGCAGATCAAAGCACAGAGAGACTTGGTGGTGGAATGAGGAAGTGGCAAAGGCCATACAGGAAAAGAGAAGGCTGTTTAAAATCTGGAAGAAATCAAAGTGTGAAGAAGATAGAAAATTGTACAATCAGGCCAAAAAATTTGCTCGAGCAGAGGTAGCTAAAGCACAGGAAACTGCCAGAAAGGACTTTGTGGATAAACTGGATGAGGCAGAACACAAGGGCCATATCTTCAAAGTAGCCAAGCAGATTGTACAAAAGAATAGGGATGTGGTGGGTGGTAGCTGTGTGAAAGACAAAAATGGGAAGCTAGTGATGGAAGAGGACAAGATAAAGGAGGTGTGGGCAGAGTACTTTGAGAAGCTGTTAAATGAAGAATTTCAATGGAAAAAGGAGGATTTAGAACATGTGAGTGAAGTGCCTGCACCAATTGAGAGGATTACATTTGGGGAAGTGAAGGCAGCAATTGCAAAAGCCAAGGATGGAAAAGCACCAGGGCCGACTGGGGTGGTAGCAGAAATGTTGAAAGCAGCTGGTGATGTGGGCATACAGTGGATGACTGATTTGTGCAATGCAGTGGTAGTTGAGGGCAAGATTCCGGATGACTGGAAGAAAAGTTGGATGGTGAGTGTGTACAAAGGCAAAGGTGATGCATTAGAGTGTGGCTCATACAGAGGTATAAAGTTGCTGGACCAGGTGATGAAAGTTTTGGAGAGGGTTATAGAAAAGCGATTGAGGGATAAAGTTCAGATTGATAACATGCAGTTTGGCTTCAGACCAGGAAGGGGCACTACTGATGCAATATTTATTGTCCGTCAGATGCAGGAAAAGTTCTTAGCTAAGAGGAAGGAACTATGGATGGCTTTTGTGGATTTGGAAAAGGCGTTTGATAGGGTACCACGTGAGGTGGTTTGGTGGGCATTGCGGAAGATGGGCGTGGAAGAATGGCTTGTTAAGGTTATTCAATCTATGTATGCAGACGCAACTACAGCGGTCAGACTAGGAGGAGGGGAGAGTAAAGCGTTTGCAGTTAAAGTTGGCGTACACCAAGGATCAGTACTTAGTCCTTTACTTTTTACCATTGTACTGGAAGCACTGTCAAGGACATTTAGAGTTGGATTGCCATGGGAGCTGCTGTATGCAGATGATTTAGTGCTCATGGCTGAGTCTGAGGAGAAACTGATGGATAAACTAAGAAGATGGAGGCATGGATTTGAAGAGAAGGGCTTGAAAGTGAATGTCGGGAAAACAAAAGTTATGAGATGCTCAGCTGAGCCCAGAGTGGTGAGGGAGACTGTAAAGTTTCCATGTTCGATCTGCATGAAAAGTGTTGGCAGCAATTCAATCCGCTGTGTCAATTGTCATCTGTGGGTTCACAAGAAGTGCAGTGGTGTGAAAGGGCCACTGAAAAATGATGACGAGTACAAGTGCATGAAGTGCAAGAATCTAGAGACTGCAACTACTGAGGTGAGTGCTGGAAGGAAAGAAAATATATGCCTAGAGAAGGATGTGTCTGTGGAGTGTGTTGAGGAATTCTGCTACCTGGGTGACATGCTTGGTTTTAGTGGAGGAGCAGGTGAAGCATCAAGAATGAGAGTCAAATGTGCTTGGAAGAAATTCAGGGAGCTCTCTCCTATTCTAACAACAAGGGGAGCATCTCTCGCACTGAAGGGAAAGATTTACAGTGCTTGCGTGAGAAGTGTTATGATATATGGAAGTGAGACTTGGCCAATGAAAGTGGAGGACATGCAGAGACTTGTGAGAGCAGAAAATATGATGGTGAGACATATGTGCGGAGTAACATTGAAGGCCAGGAAATCTAGTGAAGAGTTGAGGCAGAGGTTGGGAATTGAGAGTGTGACAGAGGTTGTAAGAAGAGGTAGACTGAGATGGTTTGGTCATGTAGAAAGGAAGGCGGACGATGATTGGGTGAGAGCATGTCAAAGAATAGAGGTTGAAGGTAAAAGATGTCGCGGTAGAGGCAGAAAGACGTGGAGAGAGTGTGTTGTGGAAGACTTGAAAGTACTTGGACTAAGGGAAGAGGAGGCACAGAACCGCCTGAGATGGAGAAGAGGTATTAGGGGGGACCGTCTGACCTGTGCTAGCACGGATTAAACAGACGTTAAACCGTTGATTATTATTATTATTTATATTATTATTTGTTTAATCCAGATGCATAAAAAGCAGAAAGTACAGCCTCTCCCCTTGCAGCCAGGTAGACCGATGTCTTGTCAGGTATGTAATGTTTAATACCAGTATTGTCAAAAACAATGCATATTTTTAATTAATATAGGTAAATTTAATGATTACAAACTACTGATAGGTATTTGTATGCTGTGTGCAGAGCTGTACTGCCATCACACGCGTCCACAGGTGGCGGATAGTGGAATGACCTCTAGATATGGAGGCTAGCCGCGATATAAGCAGGATTCATCCTGCTGAATACGCGGCCGCGGACCAACAGCGGCAAGACTATCAGGGTGCAGTGTGTGTTGTGGATGGCGCCACACTCGTATGTTAAAAGCTGCATAAACCCTACGACGGTCTTGTGACATGGCGGTGCAGGCCGCCATTCAATAGGCTTGTGGCCGTCGCTGCCTTGCGACTGGGTGCTTGCATCAAAGGCTAGGTACGCAGCCAATAACTGCGGTTGGCGTCAGGAAGGGCATCCGGCCGTAGAAACACTGCCACAACACCAAAATGCCAAATGTAAAAGGAAGCTCCATACCGCATCGCCCGTCGCGCGGGTTACCAAGGGGCGCGTTATCTGGTGTTCCACTGGCCAGAGACGTTAAGTGTGCTACAGTGGACCAGGCGTCACATAGCACCAGTTGTGTGCCTGGTAAGGGAGCTGGTGATAGGACATTGAGTAAGAAAGATGTGTGTTTGAGGATTGGAACAGTAAACGTAAATACTATGACTGGGAGAAGTGGTGAGGTGGCAGAGATGGCGGCAAGAAGAAACCTGGACATTTGCTGTGTGCAAGAGACGCGTTGGAGAGGAGGAAGCGCAAGGAGTATTGGATGGGATGAAGGGTGGTACAAGTTCTTCTGGATTGGATGTGACAAAGGATTGGCGGGTGTGGGTGTTCTGGTTGCAGGAAAGTGGGTGGATAACGTAGTTAAGGTAAGGAGGATCAGTGAACGTGTAATGTTATTGAGATTGGCAATTGGCAAGATGGTACTAAATGTTGTTTCAGTGTATGCACCACAAAGAGGCAGGCCGACAGAGGAGAAAGAGGAGTTC
>DATJYK010000268.1:0-1183 GCA_035578005.1 Terriglobia bacterium | reverse complement strand
CCAGGGCTGTTAAATTCTCCTTCCGCAGGCACAACGTCGTAAGTGTTCAAAATTCAAGGCGTTGCGCCGCAGTTCGATAGTTACGCTTCGATCAGATGTCGCTCGCAGGCAGTTCAGTGCCATGGAGCGCAGGCGGGCGAGGATTCCGGGTTTGTATCGCGTCGTACAGTGATCCTCTTTCATGACTACATCGCGCACGTGGTGATTCTGGTTTTCCACCGACCAGTGACCACGGATGGCCATCTGGCAGGTTGCAGCGCTCATGACGGCGGTGCTGACCCACCACGCCGTCTCACTGCTGCAATCCCAGCCGCCAGTGCGGTTTCGGCGTTCGACCGTTCGCGAGATACTTACGATCTGCTGTACCAGCGGCTGCCAGTCGGCTTCCAGCCAGTTCGCCGGCACGTCGTAGGTACGCACGGTACGCGTCTCGATGCGACCATGGCCCTTGTCGTGTTGCACGTCGCATTCTGCAGGCGTGCAGTAGCGGGCAAGATCCTCACAAGCGGCAAGCAAGGTTGGCTGGTTGCCCTTGACCTGCACCAACACGTCGGCCTGCTTTTGCCGGGCGAGCGCTAGCGTTTTTTTTGGCAGTGCAACGCGTCCATTGTGAAGACTCGCCCCTGTAGTCCGAGCGATTCGACCAACGCCTGCGCGGCCGGAATCTCATTCGATTTTTCCGCCACCTCGACATGCCCCAGCACAATCAGGCCCTGCTGATCAAAGGCCGAAACGATATGCCGGGCCGTCATGTCCTCCAGACGTGAGGCGCTGCCGCGCAGCGCCTTGCCGTCGAGCGCGATGAACTGCCGCCCCGGCGGCGCGCAAACCTGTTTCTGCGCGAAAGCACGCACCGCGCTTTCCAGATCGTGCTCGTCGAGCTGGAGCAGAAATTTCCGGATGCCCACCCAGCTCGGCGCCTTGCGCCAGTCCGTACCAAACAGCTCGTTCAGCTGTGCACGCCGCTCGCCAATGAACACCTCGATCGTCCTCAGCGAATTCGCGCCTGCCATCAGCGACATCACGATCGCACACAGCAGCGGCTCCAGCGCGTAACGCTTGCCCTGCGCCCGCCGTGCGTCACGCAGCTCCGAAAATACGCCTCCGAATATCACCCCTGTCCCCGCCGTCTTGTTTGGACGGTCACAAAGTTAACACGGTCGAACGGAAGTTAACAGCCCTG
>DATJYK010000267.1:0-19715 GCA_035578005.1 Terriglobia bacterium | reverse complement strand
GTCATGCCGCCGCGAGAGGTGAGAATGCCCTGCGCCACCTCCATTCCGTGAATATCGTCCGGGACGGTCTCAGCGCGCACCAGGATCACGGGGCCCGTCTTGCCCTGCTTCACGGCCTCATCCGCGGTGAACACGACACGGCCGACGGCAGCGCCAGGCGACGCGGGCAGTCCAGTGGTAATCACATTCACGCCTTTGGATTCGTCCAAAACAGGGTGAAGAAGCTGATTGAGCTGCTCCGGCTCTACGCGCATGATGGCTTCTTTGGGTGAAATGATCCCCTCGTTGGTCATGTCCACGGCAATCTTCACGGCCGCCGGGCCGGTGCGCTTGCCGTTGCGCGTCTGAAGCATGTAGAGCTTCCCTTCCTCGATGGTGAACTCGAAGTCCTGCACGTCGCGGTAGTGTTGTTCGAGGCGGGTGGTAATGTCGCGAAGCTGATTGTAGGCTTCGGGATTGACCTTTTCGAGTTCGGTGATATGCACCGGGGTGCGGACGCCGGAAACAACGTCCTCGCCTTGGGCGTTCATCAGAAACTCCCCGTAAAACTCCTTGGCGCCCGTGGCCGGATTACGCGTGAAGCCAACGCCGGTGCCCGACGTCTCGCCCATGTTGCCGAACACCATCATCTGGACGTTGACGGCGGTACCCAGGTCATCTGCAATTTTGTTCATGCGGCGATAAGTGGCCGCGCGAGGGTTGTACCAGGAGCGGAAGACGGCCTCAATGGCCAGCGCGAGCTGGGCGCGGGGCTGCTGCGGAAAGTCGCGGCCGGTTTGCTTCTTTACCACCTTCTTGTAATCGGCGATCACCTGTTTGAGATCGTCGGCGGTCAGGTCGGTGTCGAGGTTAGTGTGACGCTTCTTCTTCTGTCCGTCGAATACGTGATCGAACTGATGCTTCTCGATGTCGAGCACGACGTTGCCGAACATCTGGATGAAGCGGCGGTAGCTATCGTAAGCCCAGCGCGGATTACCCGACTTGGCGGCGAAGGCCTCGGCGATCTCGTCATTCATGCCGAGATTCAGAACCGTGTCCATCATGCCCGGCATGGAAAACTTGGCGCCCGAGCGCACGGAAACCAGAAGGGGCGCGCTGGGGTCACCAAGCTTCTTGTGAGTCTCGCCCTCCAGGCGATCTAACGCCTTCAGGTATTCCTGAGTGATGGCGTCCGGCGTCTTGTTGCCAGCTTCGAAATAAAGGCGACAAGCGGAGGTGGCAATGGTGAATCCGGGCGGCACCGGAAGGCTGGCGTTGGTCATCTCGGCAAGCCCGGAGCCCTTGCCGCCCAGGACGTCTTTCATGCCGCCGTTTCCTTCTGCCTTTCCACCACCAAAAAAGTAAACGTATTTTTCCATGATTGTCCCTTTCAAAATGTTGAGCTGACCGCAGAGGTCATCTGTGTGCAAAGACCGCATCGGAAGCGCAGTCATTCCCGCGAAGGCGGGAATCCATTGTGCAAGTTCTTGGAAGTACCGCACGGACGAAATGGATTCCCGCCTTCGCGGGAATGACTGCGTTTAGCGAATTCAAATGACACCTGTACGCAGCGGACGGATCTACATCGCCAATACTCATTTTCCGTCGCGCGCCGCCCTTCAAACTAGTTTAGGCGACTGTACGGTTTAGGACCAATGTCGGCGCGCCGACATTGGTGAAAATTAGTCTCTACTACACTTATTCTAAAGCCTTTCTTCTTTGCGCAGCGGCGCGCAATTTAGAAGATTCACCCTTATCCCCAGACTCCGCTGGCGTCACCGATTCAATCTCAGAGAGATCGGCAAGGCGCGAAAAAGCGAGAGCGTTCAGACCTTTCAGGAGCGCCAGCCGGTTCGTCCGCAGCGCCAGGTTCTGATCCATCACCATCACCTTGTCAAAGAAATGGTCTACCGGACCGCGCAGTTTGGCCAACTCCAGGAACGCGGCAACGTAGTCGCCGCCCGCTTGAAACCGGTCCAGGGCCTCGCGCGCGCTCTGGTACGCCACCAAGAGGTCGCGCTCCTCCGGAGCCCGGAAAAGGTTCTCATCAACCTGAGCTGAGCCAGTGAGATCGACTTGAGAAGCTGACTTGCTCAGGATGTTGCGCGTCCGCTTGGCGGCTATCGAGAGAGCCTTGAAATCTTCCGTGTCTCGAACCTGATCCAAAGCGTTCCCTCTGCGAAGCACATCCGCCGGAGGCGACCAGCCCGCCGAACTGCTAACAACCGCACGAACCGTGTCGTAACGAAGGCCGCGGACTGCGCCCAGATAGTATTCGGTGCGCTCTCGCAAGAACGTCCCCACCCCTTTAGAAATATCGTGAACGGCCTGAAGCCCGGGGCGCATCCTAACAGCGTTGTCGGCCAGCGCCAAGACGTCAAGGCCAGCCACGTCGGCGACCTCCACGGCAATCTTAATGATTCCGTTCCCTGCCCGGCGCAGACCGAACGGATCGCTCGACCCCGTGGGTTCGAGGCCAGCCGAAAATCCCGAGGCCAAGGCGTCAAGTTTGTCAGCCAGCGAAAGAATGGCACCCACGGGCGAACGGGGACAATCATCCTCGGTGCTCTCCGGCTGGTACTGATCGTAAATCGCTTGCCACACCTGGGGAGGTTCGCCTTGCGCCGCGGCGTAAAGGCCGCCCACAACTCCTTGAAGCTCGGTAAACTCCTGCACCATCTGGCTCGTCAGGTCGCACTTCGCGAGTTCAATGGCATGCAACGCGTGCGCGGCGTCTTCAGGCGTAAGCTGTCCAGTAACCTGCAGGCGCGAACAGATTTCCTTCGCGATCACCAGCATCCGCCTGACCTTGTCACCGTAAGTGCCGAGCTTGGCTTGATAGGTGACCTGCTCGAGCATTGGGACGCGGTCTTGCAGTGGAATCTTCTGGTCAGCGTGCCAGAAGAACTTGGCGTCTTCGAGCCGTGCTGCCAAAACTCGCTCGTGCCCGCGACGAATGATGCCTGAAGGGTCGCCCGGAACGTTGAGGACAGTCACAAACGCGGGCGCAAGTTTGCGGTCGAGTTCGATCGAGAGTTCCGAGCCGCTAATGGTCATCGCTCCCATGGTGGAGTGGGCGTCTTCAACGGCAAAATACTTCTGGTGGTCTCGCATGACCGTGATGAGGATCTCGCGTGGGAGTTCCAGGAAGCGTCCATCGAACTCGCCTGTGAGAGTGCGGGGGCACTCGGTGGAACAGACGATCCAATCCTCCAAGCCAGAATCCTGTATTACCCTGACTTTTGCGCCCGACTCGCCCTGTGATATGTTTCCCGTGAAACCATCAAGTGAAACTTGAAGTTCTTTGCGAATCCGTGCCCGCCGCTTTGCAGGGTCAATTTCCACATCGCCGCGCCGCAATTTACTCGCGTAATCCTTGAAGCCCGTCACCGCCACTTCCGGCTTTTTGGCCAGCCGATGCCGGTAGGTTACGTTGCCGGATTTCACTCCTGCGACCTCGAAAGGGATTACCTGCGCGGCTTCGTCTTCACCCAACAGCGCCACGATCCAGCGAATGGGCCGCACAAAACGCACGCCTGAATCTTCCCAAATCATACTCTTGGGAAAGGTGAGATCCGTGATGACGGAGGGCAAGATGGAGGCTAACACATCCGCCGCTCGCAAGCCCTGAACGGTTCGCCGGGCGGCAACGTATAAACCCTTGGGCGTCTCGACCTGAAGCAAATCCTGAAGTTGGACCCCAGCTTTGGCCGCGAAGCTCTCTGCGGCGCGCGTGGGATTTCCCTCAGCGTCGAAAGCGATCTTTGCGGGCGGCCCGGTAATCTCCTCAACGGCATCCGGCTGACTGCTGAGGACTGCCGGAACGTGCGCGACGAGCCGACGCGGCGTCGAATAACTGTGCACCTTCGCAGCGGCCAGCACGCCATCTCGCAGAAGGCGGGCTTCCCTGAGCGCTGCCATCAAGTGCTCTGCAAACTGCTGTTGGGCGTCCGCCAGGAACCTGGCAGGAATCTCCTCGCAGCCAATTTCGACTAACAATGGGAGCGTTGCGCGGCTCGGCACCGAGGGCTTGCGGCCCTCGAGTTGTGCGCCGGGATCGGCAGCCGCGGGGACAGGCCCGCTTTCTTCGGTCGAATCTGGAAAGGGCGGGGCTAAGACCCCTCCCTTCCGCACGGAGTGGGGAACGTCATCTGGGTTTCTCTCTGCGGCTTCCGGGGTCATACCGGCTGGACCTCCTCGACGGGCGCTGGCACGGGACGTAGCCGATCGACATAGATCTTCGCCACTTCGACAGCCATCTTTCTGATGCGAGCGATCAATGCAACCCTTTCAGTGACGCTGATGGCACCCCGAGCGTCAAGAATGTTGAAGAGGTGCGAGCATTTCAGGCAGAGCTCGTAAGCTTTGCGCAGTGGAAACCGGTGGTGCAAAGCCGAGGGCGTTTCTGGAGACTGGTTCTGGCGATCGGCCGTGTCGGGCGAATGCTCAGCGATGAGTCTCAACGCCTCGCCTTCATAGAGGTCAAATATCTTGCGGCAAGTTTCCGGCGACGCAGCCTCGAAATCATAGATCGAGAGCTCGAGTTCCTCTTCAAATCTTAAATCCCTATAGGTCTTGTCGTTGCTCCACTTTATTTCATACACAGATTGAACATCCTGAAGGAAAGCTGCGATGCGCTCAAGGCCATAGGTGATCTCGACGCTGATGGGGTTAAGATCGAGCCCTCCGCATTGCTGGAAGTAGGTGAACTGGGTGATCTCAAGGCCGTCGAGCATCACCTGCCAGCCAATTCCCCAGGCGCCCAGCGTGGGCGCCTCCCAATTGTCCTCTTCAAAGCGAATGTCGTGGTCGCGTAAATGGATGCCGAGGGCTCTGAGACTCTCTAGGTAAATTTCTTGAATGTCAGAAGGCGGCGGCTTCAAAATCACTTGCATTTGCGTGTGCTTTAACAAGCGATTCGGGTTCTCCCCATAGCGGCCATCAGCCGGCCGGCGCGAAGGCTGGCAATAGGCGACTTTCCAGGGTTCCGCTCCAAGCACGCGCAGGAAGGTCTCTGGGCACATGGTGCCTGCTCCCACCTCGAGGTCGTAAGGCAGGGCCAGAACGCAACCCTGCCCTGCCCAGAACTGGCTTAGGGCGATCATCATTTCCTGGAAGTTCGAGACGGGCATATCAGATCAAGGCCTTGCGCGACAGTCCAAACTTCAACTCTGGCCAGCCTGCGACGCGCCTGGGCGGCCTCGCTTCGCAACCCAATAAGCCGGCCAGCCCAGCAACAGTCCAACAACGGCGACGAAAACAAACGCCACGGCGTGCGAAATCGCGTGCTGAACCACGGGCAGCGTCTTGTGAGCCAAGACCATCTCCTCGTAATAGGTCGGCGTTCCAGTACGGGCTGTAATCAGAATGCCCGCCACAATCAGGATTGTGTACCACGCCGCCAGGACAAGATACCAACCCGCCGCAACCTGATAACGGCCATGGGGCGAGCGCCCTTCGCTCACAAAGAATATCACCAGCGCCACCAGCAACACGATATTCAGGCTGACGATGAGTGACCCAATGATCTCGGGCACTCCCAGCGCATCCACCCATGCCTTCATGAAGTACCGAAGGATGCCCACCACGAGCATGATCAACGCCAGAATCAGAAAGGTTCTCGATCGACTGTTCACTGAAACCCTCAATTGCTTGCTGGTCGCCGGACGAGAACTCGCGCTACGAAACTTCCGCCAGCAGTCCCCGAGTGAATAACTTTCGTTCAAGTTGAGATTCAACCAACAATTCAAGAAAAGACCGCACGTCTTTGCAGAACTTAGGGATGGCGCTGTCCTCCATCCATCGCTCCAGTAGGCGCGCGCAAGCGGCTTGGGCCTCTGCAAGAGCTGTGGCCGCTACTGTGTGGCTGGCCCCGGTTCCCAGGCGGCATTCCTTCCCCACCAGCGTGCTGAGTCCAGGGCCGTAATAGACCAACTCGTCTTGAAACCTCCGTCCGCATGTTCCACAGGCCGTCAGGTCCGGTAGAAAACCGCCGAGGCGCAGCATCCAGTAATTGAAATAGACCAGCGGCCGGTCCACTTCTCGAAACTGCTTCAAGCTGCGTAGAACCACCAGCAACAGCCGGAAAATGCGCTCATTAACCTCGCGCTCCGGAAGCAGGTGCTCGGAAACCTCCACCACGTACTGCCCCGCCAGGTGCGAAGCGTAATCCTTCTGCATGTCAAAGAAGGACTCGATGATCTCCACCGAGTTGAGCCGCGCCAAATCGCGGTTCTCGCGCTCATAGAACCAGAGCCGGACGTAACCCAGGGGCTCAAGCGCGCCCCCGTAACGGGACTTGGTGCGCTGTGCCCCAGATGCCACTGCCCGAACGCGACCCATCTGCCGGGTGAAAAGGGATACGATCTTGTCCGCCTCGGCCAGCCGGTAAGTTCTGAGCACAATTGCTTCGGTTTCAACCAGAGGCATCGCGAATGTCGACGCGCCGACAATGTTCAACGTATCACACTTCGCAATGCGAGCGAAGCCACTGATTCGAGCACGCGCTACGAATTCAGCCGTCGGTTAGACTCGGACGCAGCGATTGGCCACCTTGTACCGATATCGGACAGTGCGATGAGCGGTTTTGGCGCCGCACAAATCTTCCACAGGCACGTCTGATAATGTTTCGGCGGCCGCCGCCAAGTTAACATAATCTGAAATCCACAGATTGCCCTGATTTTCCCACTGGCCGACCAACCGGAACCACTGAGCGTCAGGGCGCAAGCCGCACTAGCCGGACAAGCCCGACTTCGCTACTGGAGGCAGCGTTGTCGGGCTCCAGTCGTGACGTCAGGTTGAGACTCTGTTCCTGCGGTTCTGTTTTTGGGGTTGCGCTGCCGGCGCGAGCCTTGTAGATTAACGCCTCGGCCTACGGAGGAGCAGATTGAGGCAACAGGCAATCGAAGTTGTGGGCATCGGCGAAAATGCTACCGACACGGTGATGAGGGTAAAGGTCTTCCCTTCCCCGGGGGGAAAGGAAAAAATCGACGCCATCAGCCGGGAGGCGGGCGGGTCTGTGGCGACCGCGCTCGTGACCTGCCGGCGCCTGGGACTGGGGGTCCGCTACCTCGGCTCCGTCGGGGACGACGAGACGGGACGATTCCAGGCGGCGAGCCTGCGGCGGGAAGGAATCGACCTGACTCATCTCCGAACCGCCCAGGGGGCGCGAAGCAGAATCTCACAGATCATTCTCGACACCACCACCGGCGAGCGCGTGGTTCTTTGGGAGCGCGATCCCCGGCTATCATGGAACCCGGCGGATATTCCCGCAGCCGTCGTGGCCGGGGCCCGCGCCCTGCATCTCGACGCCACTGACCTTCCCGCCAGCAAACGAACGGCGCGCCTTGCCCGCAAGGCCGGCGTCCCGGTGGTGGCCGATCTGGACGCCGTTTGCCCAGGCATCGAAGGCCTCATACCACTGATCGACTACCTCATCGCTTCCTCGGACTTCATCGCCCCTGCCACCGGCGAGCGCGACCCCTTCCGCGCCTTGGAACGTCTGGCCACCCTGTCCAAGGGCCGCCTGGTTGGGGTGACGCTCGGACGCGACGGCGCCTTGGTGTTCTCGGAGGGTCGCTTCCATTACTCGCCGGGGTTCCACATTGATGCCGTCGATACCACCGGCGCGGGGGACGTCTTCCACGGCGGCTTCATCTACGCACTCGTTCGAGACTGGGGCCTCAAAGAGAGTCTCGAGTTCGCGAATGCGATGGCAGCCTTGAACTCCATGGCGCTCGGAGCTCGCGGCGGTATCGCCTCGGAGCAAAGAGCTCGCAAGTTGATGGCGCGCGGCGAGCGCAACGTGAACCGCGACTACACCGTGCGCGGGGCGCGTTGAAGAACGCGCGTTCCGAAACATCTCTTACACCGCCATCTAGAAAATCAGCTTTAAGGAAAGCTGAATCTGCCGCGAGTTTCCCGCCGTCTTGTTGATGATGCCGAAGCCGCTGCCGCGCACGATGTTCGACGGCAGGCCGAAGTTCACCAGGTTAAATATGTTGAAGAACTCGGCGCGAAATTCCACGGTTCCCAATTCGGCGCCTGCGCGGCTGCCAAACGGCGTGTCCTTGATGAGAGCCACATCATAATCCGTGAAGCCGGGAGCGCGAAATGTGCTGCGTCCGAGAGTTCCGAAGCGGCCCTCATTCGGACCCGTTCCGCCGGGAACACCGATCGGGATGCTGAAGAATGACGGGTTGTTCGCGCCGCGGCCGAAGTAATCCTCGCGCACGGTCCGCCTGGTGGAAAAGTCCGGATGCGCCACAAGATCCGGCCGGTCTGTCCCACCCGCTCCAGCGCCCGTCTGCTGAATCCCGGAGTACACCGTAAAGGGCGGGCCGCTCATCAAGGTTGTGATGTTGAGGAACTGCCAGCCGGCCGTCAAAGGCCTACCCAAAGGTCGCAGGAAGCCAATGCGGTCGAAGGGCAGCATCTGGATCACGCTGACCGTGAAAACGTGGGTAACGTCGAAGGTGGACGGCCCTTTCTCAGCTCCTGGATTCCAGGGATTCTGCGGCGGCACCTGTAACACCGGCCCGCCGCTTGGGAAGAGCCCGCCCAGCACGGCACTCGTATCATCCAGCGATTTGGAATAGGTGTAGCTAGCCTGAAATCCTAGCCCAGCCTTGGAGGAGGTCTTCCCCACGCTGGCCTGTAGCGCGTTGTAACTGGAGTGCGACCCCGTCGCCATCAGGAATTCGGGACCAAATCCTGAAATGGGCTGTCCGGCAGAATTAAACTGAGTATAAGGCGCGAAGGCAGGCGAAGCTCCGCCGTAACTATTGGGAATGGACGTGTTCGCAAGATGCACGCCTACCGTGGCCACATACGCGGCACTGAACTTGACGTCTCCAAAACTGCGATCGAAGCCCGCAGTGTAGCTGCCAATGTACCCGTTACGAAAGTTCCGGGCAATGCCCAGCATGTTGAGTAGTTGCACCTGATGCCCGGGCGTGAGCGCCGCCAGGTCATTCTGGAAGCGCGTGAGATCAATGGGGGTGTTGGCGGGCACCTTCGTGGTATCACCGTTGGGTACCAGAAGCTCACCCTGGGGCGTGTAAACCGGTGGCAGGTTCACCGGGATAACTGAATTCTCAAACGGAACTGGAATTCCCGGCTGAGCGCTGACGAAAGGACTGAAGGAGAACGGTATGGCGCCTGTCAGAAAATTGTCTTGCCACAGATTAGGCAGAATGGTGACGATGGCGCCGCCGGCATGCAGCACGGTGTGGGTGCCCAACGCGTAATCCATCGCGAGGCGTGGCCCCCAGCCGTTCCAATCCATGGCGTAGGGAGGCTGGGGAGCGTAGAGGAGAGGCTGCGTGGCGCCTGGCGTCCAAAAGGTGGTGTAGTGGCCGTCCGGGCCGATAATCTCGGGTGAGGAGGTGCGGTTTTTCGCCTCCTTGATGTGGCTGTTAATCTGGTAGCGCAGGCCGTAACTGACGGTTAGATGGGGCGTAGCTTTCCACGCGTCCTGGAAGTAGAACTCGTAGGCCTGCCGGCGGATCGCCGCCTCGTCAAACTTGTTGCCCTGTCCTATGAAGTCAGGGACGGCGCTCACGGTGTAGGAGTAAGGCGCCGCCGTCAGCAGCCCCGTAAGAGAATCAGGCAGCGGATCGCCGGGCAGGATGTTGTGCTTGCCGCTGGCCGAGGTGATCAGCACAGGCGAATAGGCCGTTCCTCCGCCGAAGGAGTACAGCCCGTTGGGATTGACGCCGAAAACGGAGGCATCAAAGTTGAAGCGCATTTCGGTTCCCCACTTGAACGTGTGCGAACCGTGAGTGTAGCTCGTATCCTCCCTTAACTGAAACAGGTTCGTGTAGGAGCCCGTAATGGAACCGTCCGCCGTGTTGAAGCCCTCAAAGAGCCCGTCCGCAAATGCGAGGGCCGGCTGAACGTGGTTCATCGTGGGAAAAATCGGGGTACTGCGAATGTAGCCCACAGACGTTTCCGAAATCAGGTTGGGGGAGAGCGAGCGCGTGTATCTCAGCACGGCGTTGCGCTGGTGATCGTAGAACTGGACGGCGAAACTGGGGTCAATCGCCGTTTGATCAGGATTGGTGAGAGGACCCGTTACCTGGTTCAGGCTGAACCGGCCCAACACGCTTGACTTGCTGGAAATCCGGTGGTCGATGCGTACCGAGAATTGGTCTGTGGTCGTCCTCACCGGAGACGAGGTGGCATAAGTGCGCGCCCCGTAAACGCCCTGCGGATCATTCGGGATTGGATAGCCCGCCAGAACCGGCGCCACCTCAGGATTCACAGGAATGGTCAGGGTATCGCCGGGAACGGTCGCGGTGTCAATTCCCTGCCGCTCGGCCACGGTAGGTACCGCTAAAACCTGGGTGGTGCCCAGCACCTGCCGGAAACCCTGGTATTCGGCGAACCAGAACGTGCGGTCGCGGCCATTGTAAACCCCGGGAATCACCAAGGGACCACCGCTTGAAGCGCCAAACTCATTGCGGACAAACGGGGGAATACGACCCTCGTCAGCGACGTTCTTGCGGTCAAAAAAGTTCCGGGCGTCGAAGGCGGCGTTGCGTAGAAACTCGAAGACGGTGCCATGCACCTGATTGGTGCCCGACTTAGTCACCAGGTTGGTGTAACTCGCGGCCCCGTGGCCGATCTCGGCCGGCATCACGCCGGAGCTTGACTGAACTTCCTGAATAGCCTCCACGTTGAAGTTGTTGAATGTCGCGCCGCCCATTTCAGGATCGGTGGTGTCAGCTCCGTCGATGGCGAAGACGGTGGTGACGCCGCGCTGCCCGTTCACCGCAAACTGCTGGGTGAAATTAGCAGCGCCATTGGCATCCGTCATGGTGCCCGCCGCCAGCAGCAGTAGCGTGGTGAAGTCGCGCTGGTTGAGAGGCAGGCTGGAGACCTGGCGGCTGGAGAGTTCCTGGCCGCCACTGGCCTGGCCGGCCTGGCCAGTCTGCGTCGAACCGCCACCCGCCGCTGTCACACGCAACTCCCGGGGTTGCGAGGAAAGCTGCAATCCGGCGGTCAACGCGGCTCCGTCGGCGATCACCAAGGGAGACGCCGCCTTCCACGTAGAGTCGCCACTCGTGACGCTCACCGAATAGCTGCCCGCGGCAACGTCGGTAAACGCAAATGCGCCACTTGCCGAAGTGGTTGCTGTGTACTGCTGGCTTCCCTGCTCCGAATGTAATTCGACAGTAGCCCCGGCGACGGGATTCCCGGCGGCGTCGTGCAAGGCGCCAGTCCAGGAAGACACCGCAGAAGCGCAGGAGACCGACATCGTCAACCCGCAGAAGAATAGCGCTGATGCATGAATTAGACCCTTAAGATGGTGCATAGAGTCACAATTATACATGCCCGGTGACGGTGGCCGCCGGTGCTGGGGAGTGCCCGCAGCGATCTGCTATGCACGAACGACAAACAACGAACTATGAGCGATCTTTCGGTGTGACTAGATGAAATGGGAAAGTGGGCGCCCGTGAGAAACTGCAAAAATATTTGTTCGCCTTAGCAGCAATAACTTAGAAACGTTCTCGTTTCAGGACCCTGGAAAGCGCAAAGAAACGATACAAATTGGGTTTTGGGCGCACTTTCGGCTGGAAGGCCTGCGGGATGCATCGCGTAGCTTGCCGTGCCAGTTCTGTTTTAGCAAAAGCACAGAAGATTTCAAAGTTGGTGAAATTAGTGGGGATTGCTCCATTCCCAGTTCCGGACTTCCGGTAGATCCTGGCCATACTTCCGGATATATTGCTTGTGCTCGATCAGCTTGTCCTGGAGCTGCTGCTTTAGGTAAATGCCCTTATCACCGGTTTGAGGCAGGCGGTCGATGGCGTCCATCACCAGGTGGAATCGGTCCATCTCATTAAGCACCGTCATGTCAAAAGGAGTGGTGATGGTGCCTTCCTCCTTGTAACCGCGGACGTGGAAGTTGTTGTGGTTGGTGCGGCGGTAAGTCAGCCGGTGGATCAACCAGGGATAACCGTGGAAGGCAAAAATCACCGGCTTCGATTTGGTGAAGAGCTCGTCAAAATCCATGTCGCTCAAACCATGCGGGTGTTCGCTTTGCGGCTGGAGCTTCATGAGGTCAACAGTGTTCACCACGCGGATTTTCAGTTCGGGCAGATGCTGGCGCATGATGGAGACGGCGGCGAGCGTCTCCAGTGTGGGCACATCCCCGCAGCAGGCCATCACCACGTCGGGCGCGACCGCCTGGTCATTGCTGGCCCACTTCCAGATGCCAATGCCTTCGCTACAGTGCTTGACGGCTGCCTCCATGTTGAGCCATTGCGGCGCCGGATGTTTGCCCGCCGCTACGACGTTGACATAATGACGGCTGCGCAGGCAGTGGTCCACGACTGACAGCAGGCAGTTGGCATCGGGCGGAAGGTAAACCCGTACGATCTCGGGCTTCTTATTCACGACGTGGTCGATAAACCCGGGATCCTGATGGGTAAAGCCGTTGTGGTCTTGTCGCCACACATGGAGGACAGCAGGTAGTTCAGTGAGGATATTTTGTGCCGCCACGGCAGCTCCGCGGTGACCTTCAGCCACTTGGCGTGCTGGTTGAACATCGAATCCACGATATGATGAACGCTTCGTAGCAGTTGAACAGCCCATGCCGCCCGGTGAGCAGATAGCCCTCCAGCCAGCCTTCGCATTGATGCTCGCTGAGCATCTCCATCACGCGGCCTGTGGGGGCAAGAAATTCGTCATTGGGCAGAGTGGCGGCATTCCACTGGCGTTCGGTGACTTGAAAAATAGTTTCCAGGCGGTTGGAGATAGTTTCGTCGGGGCCAAAGATGCGGAAATTCTGCCGCTCGCCGTTCAGTTTCGTCACATCGCGCAGAAAAGGACCGAGCACACGTGTGTCACCAATCCCCGGAGCTCCCGGCGCGGGCACGTCGCCGGCGTAATCGCAAAAATCGGGCATCCGCAGATCGCGGAGCCGAATGCCGCCGTTGGCGTGAGGGTTCGCGCCCATGCGCCGGTCTCCTTTAGGCGCGAGTTCGGCCAGTTCCGGTTTCAGCCTGCCCTGCGCATCGAACAATTCCTCAGGCCGGTAACTTCTCAGCCACCCCTCAAGCAACTTAAGGTGTTCAGGATGCGTCGCCGGGTCGGAGAGCGGCACCTGGTGCGAGCGGAAGGTACCCTCAATCTGGAGTCCATCAACCACCTTCGGTCCCGTCCAACCCTTCGGGGAGTTAAGGACGATCAGCGGCCATCGCGGACGCGCGGTATGCCCGTGGACGCGGGCGTCTTGCTGGATTTTCTTGATCTCCTCCACCACGGAGTCAAGTGTTGTAGCCATAGCCTCATGCATAAGGGCGGGTTCGTGACCTTCAACAAAGTAAGGCGTCCAGCCGCAACCGCGGAGAAACTGTTCCAACTCCTCGTGCGTGATCCGCGCCAGGATGGTGGGATTGGCAATCTTGTAACCGTTGAGGTGCAAGATGGGCAACACGGCGCCATCGGTGGCCGGATTGAGAAACTTGTTGGACTGCCACGACGTCGCCAGAGGGCCGGTTTCCGCCTCGCCATCGCCCACCGCGCAGGCGACGATAAAGTTGGGGTCATCGAGTACCGCTCCAAAAGAATGGCTGAGTGAATATCCCAACTCGCCGCCTTCGTGGATTGAGCCCGGACATTCGGGCGAGGCGTGGCTGGGAATTCCGCCGGGAAACGAAAACTGCACGAAAAGCTTCCGTAAACCCGCCTCATCCTGGCTGATGTTGGGATAAATCTCGCTGTAAGTGCCCTCCAGATACGTATTAGCCACCACGGCCGGCCCGCCGTGTCCGGGGCCGGAGACGTAGATCATATCGAGGTCATATTTGTTGATCACCCGGTTCAAGTGCGCGTAAATGAAGTTCTGCCCGGGCGTCGTGCCCCAGTGACCCAGCAGCAGGTGCTTCACATCCGCGAGCGTCAGCGGCCGTTTCAGCAGCGGATTATCGTAAAGATAAATCTGGCCGACCGAGAGATAGTTGGCGGCGCGTCAATACGCATCCATCTTACGAAGTAGCTCCGGGGAAAGAGTATTTGCCTTCACGGTTCAATGCTCCTTTTTTAGCCGAGGCCGAGAACGCGGCACGCGGTCTTGGCGATCATGCGTGCTTCGTAGGTGCGAGTGTCGCGGACCGCGACCCGGCTGGAGTCAGTGGAAATCACCCCTGCCGTCTCCGCACTGCACGTTTCATTCAGTTCGACGCCGAGGAAGCCCAGCCGCCCGCGGATGCGTGCGCGGGGAGACCTGCCCGGGTCAATCCTCCCTTGGGTGTAAGCCAACTTTGGTCAGTAGCCCCGAGCGATCCGGCGCGAAAATTCGATAGGCGGCAAGCTTGACCCAGTCATTTACAAAAAACCATGCCAGGCAATACGTCCAAATGACGAGTGTCCAGTGCCAGCCAATGGGCGCCATGAAGATGCCCCACGCGGCCGCGGCCGTGGCGAGCAATTTTGTCCCCACGGCCGACCAGAGCAGAATGGGCGCGGGGCGCGACGACCAGAACGGTCCCCGCGTGCGGGTGATAAAGATGGTGAGGTGGCCGGCGACCGCGAGTTTGAGGAACATGAACGTCTGGATGGCACCTCGGCCGAGGTGGAAGGTACGCTCCGCCAGGTAGAACAATCCGAAAGAAGCCACCACGCCCGCGAGGCCCAGGAGACTCGAGACGCTAAGGACGCGGCGCATATTCCAGGCTTCCGGCTGGTTCGAATAGTTGACGCGGTCGTAGGCAATGGCCAGGATGGGGCCGTCGTTCAATAGCGCCAGCAACACCAGCATAACTGCCGTCACGGGGTAGAAGTTGAAGACCAGAATGGAGAGCGTCATGAACAACAGAACCCGCACCGTTTCGGAAATGCGATAGATGGCGTAGCTGTTCATGCGCTGAAAGATTTTGCGGCTCTCCTTGATGGCGTCGACGATCACCGAGATGCCGGGTGTGGTCAGCACAATGTCGGCAGCGGCGCGGGCAGCGTCCGTGGCGCCGGAGACGGCAATGCCGGCGTCGGCCTTCTTGAGGGCGGGTGCGTCGTTAACGCCGTCGCCGGTCATGCCCACAATGTGCTGGCGCTTTTGCAGCACGTCGACAATGTGATATTTGTGCTCCGGAAAGACCTGCGCGAACCCGTCGGCGGCTTCGATCATGTCATCCGTTTGGCCGGCCTGAGCATGGCTGGTTTCCGAGAAAACACGGGCGTCCATGATGTTGGTTCCCAGGCCCAATTGGCGCGCCGTCTCCTGCGCGATGGCAATCTGGTCTCCCGTCACCATCTTCATCTTGATGCCCATTTGCTTGGCCTGCGCGATGGTGGCCTTCGAATCTTCGCGTGGGGGGTCGTAAAGGGGCAGGACGCCGAGAAGCCGCCACTTTCCTTGGTCATCCGTGCGCGCCACAGCGAGCGAACGGAAGCCGCCTGCGGCGAATTCATCGACTGCCTTCTCAACCTGCGCTTCCACCTCGCTACGATTGGCGGCTAGCGCCAGGATGATTTGCGCCGCGCCCTTCGTGACCTTGAACGTCTGGCCGCCAGGAGCCGAGACGTCCGCCTCCGTGCGCTTGTGGACGGGATCAAACGGCTGGAAGTGGGTGACCCGGTAGCTCGACGGGTGCGTGCCATCCTTGACCCCCGCGAGCACTGCGAGGTCGATGGGATCTTCGTTCTCGGCGCGCGATGCAAGGGCCCCGCCCAAGATGACCTCGTCGCCGGTTATGCCAGGAATCGCGAACGGCTCGCCCAAGGTAAGTTTATTTTGGGTGAGCGTGCCCGTCTTGTCTGAACAGAGCACGTCCATGCCCGCCAGCTCTTCGATGGACGCCAGGCGGCTTACAATGGCCTGTTTGGCGGCGAGGACGCGGGCGCCTACCGCCATGGTTACCGACAAGACGGCCGGCATCGCGACGGGGATTGCAGCCACGGTGAGCACCAGCGCGAACTGAAGCGTGGTCATCATCTCGTCGCCGCGGAAGAGCGCGACGCACAGAATCAGCACCACCAGCGCAACCGCGAGGACGATGAGGTAGTCCCCGATCTTCAGGACCGCCTTCTGAAAGTGGCTGACCGTGTGGGCTTCCGCGACCAGACTGGCGGTCTTGCCGAAGTATGTGCTCTTGCCGGTGCCCTGCACGACGGCTTCAATCTCGCCCTGCTTGACGATGGAGCCCGAGTAAACGGTTTCCCCGGTCTTGTGCGCTACCGGCAGGGACTCTCCGGTGAGCGCGGACTGATCGACCTCAATGGGGTCGCCCTGAAGCAGGCGAGCGTCGGCCGGAATGATGTCGCCCAGCCGGAGGCGGATGAAGTCCCCGGGTACCAGTTCGCGGGCCGGCACCACCATCCAAGCGCCATCGCGTTTCACGCGAGCTTCCAGCGCCAACTGTGCCTTGAGCGCGGCGATGGCGTTCCCCGCCTGGAATTCCTCCCAGAATCCCACCATCGCGTTTCCAGACAGGAGAACTGTGATGATCGTGAAGTCTTCCCAATGCCGCACGATGGCAGAAAGCAACGCTGCGGCTTCAATCATCCAGGGAATGGGCCCCCAGAAATAGGAAAGGAGTTTGATTACCGGGTTGACTTTCTTCTCGGCAATCTCATTGAACCGTATTGCGCCAGGAGTTTCTCGGCCTCCGCCTGGGTCAGTCCCGAGGCGGTGAATTCGGCGTTTGAGTCGGTTCGGCCGGGGTGTCTGGAGTCCTCCGGTTCGGCGGCTTTTTGCGGGCTCGTAGCGGTTGAGTTTGAATATTTCATCCCATCAGAAATTAGGACGCGCTCGCTGAACACCCGGATGCCCGTCCCATTATTGACCCACCAGCGAGTGGCCGATGGGGTCGAACGTGTATGCGAATGTTTTCGGGTGAAGCCCGTGACTATGTCCGAAGCCTGCCTGCTTAATGTCGTGCCTTAGGCCGGTACCATTTAAAGAAGGCCAGCGCGCCGATGCCAGCGGTCACCGCCAGTGAGATCGAAAGATACAGTAACGGCCGGTCGTGCTGCGAAAAAAAGCCGATCATTTGCTGCGCATAAATCCTCGCCAGAAAGGCCACGACGGAAAAACGCAGAGCACGCCCCGCCGCCAGCGCGGACAGGAACTTCTTGCGCGGATACTGCATCACGCCCGCAGCCATCACGACGGGAGTGAAAGGAAAGGGCGGCGGCAGCAAAGAGCCGGTGAACACCGCCATGAACCCGCGCTTCTGGAATCGCCGGTAGATTTTCTCCGCGCGCGGCTTCCCCATCTTCGTTTCCAACACCGCCTGGCCGCCTTTTTTGGCCAGCCGATAGGTCATAAAACCGCCAAGCACTTCCCCCACCGTCGCCATGAAGGCGTAATAGCCCCACCATGCGGGGCGATGGGCTGAGAGCAAAATGACCAATACGTCCACGCTTCCTGCCGGCGCAGAGACAAAGGGCGTGTTGTCGGCGAGGCCGAGCACGATCAGCCCAGGTCCTCCCAGACGGTGGATCCATTTCCATGTCGAGTCGGAAATCGCCGCAAGGGCGAGAATGCCCATACGCCAGCCCCAGGCGCACCGGGCGCCATTTCAGAATATACCCGTGTTCGCCCCAAGCACCGCGTGGCCGAAGCTTACGATGTCAATCCTTTCTGGTTTCGATTCAACGGTAGATGACGCGGGCCCGAGAGTTGCAGCTCAGAATGCGCCTGCAACAACTGCATGAGATGGGAACGGGTGACAGTACCCTGCAAAGCGCCATTCGCTACCACCGGGAGCTGGTTAACGTCATTGGCAGCCATCAACTTTAGCGCGTCCAAAACCTGCGTGTCAGGAGTGATGGTATGCAGTTCTCCCAAGGATCGCATGACCTCGCCCACCGTGGTGTTGTCCCACCGGTCGCGGGGGACGGCGCCAACATCCCGCAGGGTAATGAGGCCCATGAAGTGACCACGGTCCTCCACCGCGAAACAGCGCTGGCCGGCCCTCAAGACGTAGTTATCGACCAACTCCCGCAGGCTGATACTGCGATTGACGATGGCGCAGTCGTGCGACATGACTTCCGAAACCCGCATGCCCTGAAAAACAGACGCGATTTCCACTTGCGCATAGCTGCTCTTGGCTGCCTCCATCAGAAACCAGCCGATGAAGGCGATCCAAAGGCCGTTAAGGCCGGCGCCCCTGAAAAAACTCCAGACTCCGTAGAAAATGAACAGAAAGGCGACAATCTGCCCAGTCCGCGCAGCGATGCGCGTGGAGCGATCGACACTCTTGGTAACCGTCCAGACGATAGCGCGGAAAACCCGGCCGCCATCGAGCGGATACCCCGGAATCAAATTGAAGATGCCGAGAAGGACGTTGATATACCCCAGCCAGACGAGGACCGCGGTCACTTCCGTCCGCGGTTCGGTCGAACGATGCCACCCGAGGCCCGCCGCAAAAACGAGGCAGCCAAATCCAATAACGAGGCTGGCCACGGGTCCTGCGATCGCCATCCAGAATTCGGTTTTCGCGTCAGGGGCGTCACTTTCGATTTGAGAAACGCCGCCGAGTGCAAACAGCGTAATCTCCTTCACCTTCATTCCGTGCGCCTGGGCGACCAGCGAATGAGACAGTTCGTGCAACAGCAAGGTAACGAAGAAAAGCACGGCGGTGACCACCGCAGTGCCCCAAATTCGGCCCGGGCCCCAGCTCGAGTTGGTCTGATGAAACTGTTCTCCCAGAGAAAAAGCGATCAGGGCGGCAATAATGAACCAACTGTAGTGAAGCCCGACCCTGATGCCTGCAACTTTTCCCAGCTTAATGCTCGATTTCACTTGTGAGCCTCCTCTCCTCAGCCTGGCCCTTGTGGCCTGGTGGGCACAACTATTGAGGATTACAGATCACAGAATATGGCTACAACCATTACTATAGCGCCGGTCTGACGGCGGTTGGACGTTCGTCGGCAGGGGGTGGGGCGGGGACCATCCCAGGGCCATCCCAGGGACCACACCGGATCCCGGGCGCCGGGTGCCGCGCATGATCGCCGAAAATGTAGCCTACAATTACACGCTACGACCGCAACAAAGATCCCTTACAATGACTTGACAGGCGGCCACCTTCATGCTATACGAAGGTGAGGCTGCCGGGATAGGGTCGGAGATCGCCTCGATTTTGGCCCACGAGTGGTGGAACCCGGTTCGACGTCTGGACTGACAGGCGATCGCGGTGGTTAGGGTCGATCGATCTTGCGCTCGAGCGGGCTCGGCCTTGCGAGTTTGTGTGAAAGCGTGCCGCAACGTGCTGTAGCGGCGATCTCTGATCGCCGAAATGATTGATTCAAAAGCCGGCGGTCAGAGACCGCCGCTACAGCGCGCGGTTTCCACGCAGACTCTTACGCCCGGCCGCCGGCGGCAACGCACGGGCTGGAGCAGTATATCGGAGCCCGTGCCACGTGGGAAGGCTATCTTGGCCGTGCGATGAACGTAGAAACTCCAGCCGGAAAGCGCCGAACGAAGCGGGAATGTAATTGATGCTTAAGGAGTTGAGAGTTTGACTCGGGATTCTGACCGCTCACGGATCGTTCTTCAGCCGAAACGGGGTGATGATCGGGCTTCTGGACCTGTTTACGTAAACGGACGGACGTGTTTACGTAAACAAGCACGCATGGGCAGAGCCAAGGGTGACGAACGAAGCCGGAATCTTATTGATGCGTAAGGCCGTTCGGATTTATCTCGGAGCCCGAGGTTCAGAAGGGAGGGATGTAGGACCACATCCCGTCTTCACACCCCAGCAGGATTCGAAAAGGGCGCGGCTTCAGCC
>DATJYK010000266.1:0-10837 GCA_035578005.1 Terriglobia bacterium | reverse complement strand
AGTTTGTGTGAAAACTCGGCTGGCGCGTGCCGAGCCGTGGACCCCCGCCTGCGCGGGGGTGACGCCATTGGATTTACGGGGTCTACCAAAGCGCGTCATTCCCGCGAAGGCGGGAATCCACGAGTTTTCACACAGGCTCTTAAGCCCCGCCCTTTTTGAATTCTGGTGAGGAATGCAGGCTAAGCCCGAGGTACTATGGAGGGAGGGAAGTGAATGAGTAACGGAAAGAAACCTCGCATCCTGATTGTTGAAGATGACCTTAACGAGCGCCGTGGCTTGGCAGAAGTCCTCGCGGCTTGGGGGTACCATACCGAGTCGGCTGAGGATGGCGACGAGGCGCTTAGCAAGCTACCCTCCTTTGAGCCGTCTATTGTGATCAGTGACCTCCGGATGCCGCAAATGACAGGTATCGAACTGCTGAAGCGTGTGCGCGAGGAGTCGCCGGGCACAGCCGTCATGATCCTGACGGGACAGGCCACAATCGAAGAGGCAGTGGAAGCGACGAAGTTGGGCGCCTTCAACTTTATTGAGAAGCCGATCGATCCCAAGAGGCTGCAAGTCGAAATCCGCAACTGCGTGGAAAGATCCGCAAGTGCGCGCCATCTTGAGGCTGCGCACCGGCGCCTGCGCGACGTCGGCCTCCTGGGCAAACTGGTAGGCCGCTCAAAGCGGATGCAAGACGTGCTGACACTCATCGAGCAGGTTGCGCCTTCGTCCGCTTCGGTTCTCATCACCGGGGAGAGTGGAACCGGCAAGGAACTGGCTGCCCGCACCATTCACGAGCTCAGTCCCAGAGCGCCCAAGCCTTTTGTCGCCGTGAATTGTGCGGCCATTCCCGAGAGTCTGATGGAAAGCGAGATCTTCGGACACGAAAAGGGAGCATTCACCGGCGCCACGGAGCGGCGCCTGGGCTGTTTCGAGCTGGCCGACAGCGGGACGTTGTTGTTGGATGAGATCGGCGAAATGCCCATGGCCACGCAGGCGAAGTTGCTCCGAGTGCTGGAGGATTCTCTAGTGCGGCGCCTCGGCAGCAAGCACGAGATTTCAGTGGATGTCCGGGTGCTCGCGGCCACCAACAAAGTGCCCGAGGATGCGGTGGCCCAGGGACAGTTGCGCAGCGACCTTTACTTTCGCCTGAACGTGGTTCAGATCCAAATGGCCCCACTGCGCGAGCACTTGGAAGATCTGGACGATATGGTGCCCACTATTGTGCGGGACCTGAACCGCAAGCACGGTCGCGAGGTGGCGTCCGTGGATGCCGAAGTGATGGAAATGTTCCGGCACCACTCCTGGCCCGGAAATGTACGCGAGCTTCGAAACACCCTCGAGCGCGGAGTTGTGGTTTGCAACAGTACCGTGCTTCACAGGAAAGACATTTCCGCCGATTTCGGTCGCGCGGTGGCTGCCGCCGAGGACGGACTGCGCTTGCGGCCGGGCCTCACGGTTGAGGAGGCGGAGCGGCGCTTAATTATGGAAACCCTCGCCTTTGCCAGCAACAACAAGACCCGCACCGCGGAACTGTTGGGGATCAGCATCAAGACCCTTCACAACAAGCTGAAGGACTATGAGACTCAGCCTGAAAGCTAAGCTAACGGCACTCATCTCCCTCTTGGTGTTGATGGTGGTGGTGGCCATCTCAGTGCTTTACTGCTCGGCCCTCATCCAGCACACCCTCCTTAATGTTTCGGGCCGGGCGAATGACATCACCAAGCTTGTGTTTGAGCAGTCTCGGCAGGCCCTCAATGTGGCTCCAGTGCCGCCCGGCACAGACTTCCACAATCCTGATCAAGTACGGAACTTTCTTCACACCGCGCTCAATGGCGACTCGCGACTGGTGTCTCTGCTGGAGTCAACCGCCACGTTTTCGGAAAGCCTTGAATACGTGACGATCACCGACGGCAGCGACCACGTCCTTCTCCAAAACACCGCCGGCGAAGACGGCCAGAAGTTCCCAGCGGCTCCGCCCTTCTCACAGTTATCGAAGGGAACGCTGGTTCACCAGCTTCAGGCCATCTACGGACATCCTCGGTTGTACGAGGTGGTGTTTCCCATCAAATTCGGTGAGGAGCCCATGAACATTCGCGTGGGTGTTTCCACTGTTTTGCTGAGGGGCCTGCTCAAGCCCGAGTTGTCGCGTGCGTTTCGCGTTTCGCTGGCCGCCATCTTGCTCTCCACCCTTACCGCAGGTTTACTTTCGTTTCTTGTGCTCCGTCCGCTGGAATCGATTTCGCTCAGTGTTGAACGGATGGCGCGCGGCGAGCTGCCTGGCCCTGTTCCCGTATCCCGCAGCGATGAGTGGGGTATTTTGTCTTCAAAACTGAACTTGTTGGGCGAACGCCTTCGGGGAGAGAAAGCAGCCTTCGTCGCTCTCAAGGAGAACCTCGACCAGCTTCTGGGCAACCTGGCGGACGGACTAATGTTTTTTGACCAACAGGATCGCCTGGTGCTGGCCACTCCGGCCGTGGCCCGTTTCATGAACAGGCCAGCAGATGAGATTCTGCGGCAGACGCCGGCGGAGATTTTTTCAGACGACGACGAACTGAGCCGCCTTTTGCGAAGCGCGTTCGTCAACCGAAGATCGGTGAGCGGCCAGATGGTCGGAGGTTCCAACGGCTCACAGACCGGCACCGTGGCCGTGAGCTTGGTCTTTGTCGAGGAGGAAGGAGCAACGGTCGCCAGTTTGGTCACGCTGCGTGATGCCGAGACACGCGCTCAGCTTGAGAGCCAAATCGATACCGCCGCCAAGTTGGCGGCCATCGGGAGGCTCACCGCGGGAGTAGCGCACGAGGTGCGAAATCCTTTGAACGCCATGATCCTGCAACTCGAGGTGCTAAGGGCAAAGCTTGGAGAGCAGGCGGAAGCCGTAAACCCTCAGCTCGAAATTCTGAGTAGCGAAATCAGGCGGCTCGATCGCGTGGTGAGAACCTTCCTTGACTTCACGCGGCCGGTCGAACTCCACCCCGTGGAAACAGACGTTGAGGCCTTAATCGAAGACGTCTTCCGGTCGGCCCAGCCGGACGCGGTCCGCCATCAGGTGCGGCTGGTGCTAGATCGCAATGGCTCTTCCAAGGTGCGCGTCGACCGCGATCTGATGAAGCAGGCGCTGCTTAATCTTGTACTTAACGGTTGCCAGGCGATGCCTTCAGGTGGAGAACTTAAGGTTTCCACGCATACCCAGGCGCGGCAGGTGGAGATTGAAATCGAAGACCAGGGAGTCGGTATACCCTTGGAGGCTCGCTCACGAGTGTTTGCGCTTTATTACACCACGAAGCCTTCGGGCAGTGGCATCGGTCTCGCGATGTCATACCGAATCGTTCAGCTTCACAATGGCACCCTTGACTTCTCGAGTGAAGTAAACCGCGGCACCGTATTCCGGCTGGCGCTGCCCTGCTAGGGCCGGCGGCGGCGGACGCATCTCGTGAACTTCGGGAACCCCAGGGTCCCGAACATCGAACGCACAGACCCGCATGGCACCGCACGCCTTTTGCCGCAACGCCTTCTTCGGCCTCGAGCCTCGACAGAGTGCCTCCCGCCAGGCCACGCGCGCCCTGGTGGCGGCGTTTCATGACACTGCTGATCTGTTGCTCCGGCCGGTCGACGCCGTGCGTTGGCTCAAGCTCAGCGTCCTGTGTCTGCTGCTCGGGGGCGGCACACCTTCGGCGGCGTTTAACTGGAGTCTGGGCTTGCTTCCCGGCGACATCGGCTTCAGGGAATTGATTGGCCGTGCGAGCCAAACCGTCACGGCGCACACCTGGCTGATTGCCTTGGTCGCACTGGTCGGCGCCGGCCTGTTTGTGGGTATCTTGTACTTACGATCTGTTTTTCGCTTCGCACTCGTCGATGCTATTGCGCAGAGGGAAGTGCATCTTCGCTCCAGCTTGAAGGAAACCCGACGGCCGGGCCGATCCTATTTCCGCTGGCTGCTGGGCATTGTCGCGGGAGTCAGCCTGTCCTTACTCGCTGGAGGTATGCTCGTATATCCCTATTTGCGGGCAGCCGCAGCCGAGGGCATACGCTCGCCTTCGTTCTGGGCTCTGCTGGTGGGAGTGCTGGTCGTGGACGTTCTCATCGGTCTCGTTGTGGCCCTGGTGATCGTACTCACGGACGATCTTGTAGTTCCCATCATGTATGCCGAGAATTTGATGCTCCCCTCCGCCTGGGCCAAGCTGCTGCCCAAGTTGAGAGCGGAACCCGCAGCCTTCGCGGTGTACGTGCTGCTTCGATTCGCAGTCTCGTTGGCCACCAGTGTGGCCACCCTGTTTCTGCTATTCCCGCTCCTGCTCGGCCTGTTTTCGGGAGCCATCATCTCGGGCGCGCTTGTTGTGCTCGCGCTACACTTTCTCGGCTTCTTCTGGAGCTGGAATCCGCTCACAGTTTCCGTAACAGCAGCCGGATTCACGGTGCTCGTGAGTCTGGTGCTGGCGGTTCTCAGCGTGGTTGCCATGCCTGCACAATTGCTCATCCAGGACTTCGGCATATGCTTCATCGCCGCACGATTCCCTTCGGTGCAGGCGGTTCTTCAAGCCGTACCCGCGGAATGGATGGAAGGTTTTGAAAGTTCGGGAGGTGTCTCGCCGTAAGGGCCCGGCCTGCGACTTGGCGGTGCAGCAGAATTACAAGCGAGCCTCAGCTAAGGACCGCGCCGTGGCTGGCGCGATTCTATCAGGCCCGGTCCCCGTTTGACCCCTCGACGTCATCCTGTTCACTGCCATAACCGTAGCCATATCCGTACTGGTATTGCTGAGAGCCGAAGCTGTGGCGTTCGATATCCATATCGTTGAGCGCGACGCCCAGAATGCGAGCGCCGCTTCCGTAGAGCAACGTGCGGGCGCGGCGGACCACATCGTAGGGTGTGGCGTGCGCGCGTGCCACCAGCACGACGGCATCAACCAACGTCGCCAGGATGCGGCTGTCCGCGACGCTGAGCAACGGCGGTGAATCGACCAGGACGTACTCAAATTGAGCTCGCAGGTTCCGAAGCAAATCAGCGGTCGTTGGGGAGGAAAGAACCTCGGCGGGATTCGGTGGAATCGGCCCGCAAGGGATAACGCTCAAATTCTCCACACCAGGCACCGGCAACAGCGCGGCTTTCAGGTCAACATGCCCTGTGAGGCACTGCACAAAGCCGGGATGGTTCTCGACCCCGGTGGAGCGGTGGCAGGCAGGTCTCCGCATGTCGCAATCGACCACCACCACTCGATTGCCCAAGCTGGCCAATGTGGCTCCCAAATTGACAGTCGTTGTGGTCTTTCCCTCACTGGGAAGCGCGCTCGTCACCAGTATCAGCCGCGGCACGGGACTCGCTGAGAGCAATACCGAGGTCCGCAGCGAGCGGAAAGCCTCGACGGATTGCGGATTGGTCTGAATGCCAGGCGCCAGAGCGACGTGGCCATTCGAGCCCGCAGTGAGCAGGCCCTCCTCGTTTCTACCGTTGTTCGCGCCCGCGATTGCGAAGCGCGGTAGGACACCCAGCGACGGCAGACGCAGATATTGTTCGACGTCGTCCGGCGTCTTCAGAGTTTTGTCCAGGTATTCCTGGAAAAATGCCAGCCCGACGCCTAAGCCGAGGCCCAAGATCAAGCCTAGAGTCAAATTCAATAACACGCGGGGCTTTACCGGCTCCAAAGGCACCGTGGCGGGATCGATCACACGGATGTTGCTCGCTCCCAGGCCGGCCGAGACGTTGGCCTCTTTCATGCGCGTCAGCAGGCCGTCATACAGGTCGTGGTTGCTTTGGGATTCGCGCTTGATGATGTCGTACTGGATGGTTTTCTCGGCAAGGTCGTTCTGCGCGTTCTTGGCTTCGTCGAGCGCGGTGGTTAACTTTTTGACACGCGCGCGTGCATCGGTGTATTGGTCTACGATGGTTTTCGCGGCGATCTTTTTCTGCCTCTCGATCTGCTTGTCGATGCCATCTATCTGCTTCTTCACCTGCAGCACCTTCGGGTAGTCAGGCTTGTACTCGACACTCAAATCATCGTATTGGCGTTCCAACTCCTGCTTCCTGCGCTGAAGATCTTGGACGAGAGGGTTATCGATGATACCCGGTAAGGTGTCAATGTGTCCGGCTTGGACCTGGTCGTAAAGCGTCCCGACCTGGATCAAATCGTTCTGGGCAGTGGTCAGACTAGTCTCGACTTGCGATAGATGCGCGGTGACCAGCGTTTCCTTATCGCTGACAAAAACGATCCCGTTTGCACGAGCGTATTCAGCTAACTTGTCATCCTCCTTCTCCACCGTGATTTTCATGTCCGCGATCTTGCTTTTGAGCCAGGCCGACGCTTTCATCGTTTCGTTATACTTGGTCTCCAAGTTGAAATTGGAGTAGTCGTCAGCCAGCTTGTTGGCAACAGTCGCCGCGACGTTGGGATCATGCGACTCAAAGCTGATCTCTGCCAGGTTACTTCTCCGGACAGGGTTCACGTCCACGGCACTCTGAAAGTACGCGATGGCATTGCGCAGAAGCGGTGAAGATGAGCTTGGAGGATCCTCATCGATGTTGGGGGGGAGCGCGGGAACCGCCCCTTCGATCAATCCGAACAAATAGCGGGGCCGAATAAAGTCGGAATTCTCATAAAGCTTAAGGTCTCTAACGACTTGCTCGGCGAGAGTTCGGCTTTGGATGAGCTTATACTGCGTGTCCTGGTAGCTTTCGAAATCATTGTTATTTCCGAGGCTTACCACTTCCTTGAAGTTCACCACATTGGGCGGTTCAGGGTCGATTTCAATCTCGACTTTGGCTTCGTAAACGGGTTTCTCTTTGAGTGTGCCAATGGCAACCGTCGTGAAGACGATGAGTACGCACGTCAGCACCAGCCATCGCCGTTTTAGGATGAGCTCCCAATAATCCAGAAGGTGCGGAACTTCCTCGGGAGCGACGTCCAACACGACCGACTCGCGCGGCTCTGCGCGCTGGGCGCGCACCAGGGCCTCCGGTTCCCTCACTTCGGCAATTCGATTCTCATCCATTCTGAATCCTTCAACCTGAGTAAGATTGAAAGGCGCCTGATTCCACAAACGTCAGAGGCCGCGGTAAATGGCGATCCCGGTGAGAATTCCGACCACATTTCCGGCGGCACCCTTCGTGATGCTCTTGGCGGTGCTGTTAGGTAAAAAGAAGATGTCGTTATCTGCCAGGGTTACGTCGGGAATTTTTCCATGCATGAGCTTCTTGACATCAATCGGCACTTCGCTGGTCACTGTCCCAGAAAGAGAGCGATGAATAATCATGCCTTGCGATGTCCTGGCGTTCCCACCGATACCTTGGGCCAGGGCAATACCCTCCATCGCCGTCATCGAGTCCTTGTTTTCGAGAACGTACCCTCCCGGCTTGACGAAAGCACCAACCAGATACACGATACCTGCTCGGCTCACCGTAACAACGTCGAAAGGGTGGATTTCGATATTCAGGCGGCTGTCCTGCGAATAGAGCAGTTTGTGCAGCTCGATTGAGACCTTGTCAGGTGCTGTCGGAACGAGGCCGTCCACTTGGGGCAAGTCTTGAAACCCTTCTTTGCGCTCAACGTAGACGTACTTACCGGCCTGGGCGCCAATCGACGCGAGGCCGCCCGCCATCGCAATGACGTCCACCAGATTACGGTACCCTGTCAGATAGTATTCGCCGGGTTTCGTGACCGACCCGACGACCGACACCGGACGAGACTTGAATGATTTAATGAAGAGGGTCACCTGCGGATTATTTAGATACTTTTCGCCCAGCTTTTCCGTCAGTTCAGCCCGAACTTGCCGTTGAGTAAGGCCAGCCGCGCGTACGGAGCCGATCAAAGGGACCGATATCGTCCCGTCATTGCCCACCTGCGCGTCAAACTTACTCAGTTCAGGCACATCGAAAACGTTGATCTCAACTTCATCCTCCGGACCGAGAAGATAGTTGGGACCGATTCGGCCGTTTGCTAAATTGCCAGGGTCAGCGGGGCCAAACGCTGCGGGATTGACGGTAGAGTTGTCTCCTTCAGGGCCCGTGGCAGAAGCGTCCGGAGTCGCTGTAGGGGTAACATTCTCAGGCGCAGACTGGTCCACCGGTGGCTGCACGTCCGGTTGCGAAGGTTGCGTCACGGGCGGCTTAGACGGTTGCTGAGTGGTCTGACTGGGTTGTTCGGGTTGTTGGGGTTCTTGGGATGGTGCCGTGCTTTGCGAACCCTGAAGCGCGGGCACGCCGTTCCAGCAGAGAAAGGCGCAGATCACGGTCGAGAGTAACCAAGTACGAAGCTTCATCGCTTTCTCCTTCAGCGAGACAAGCGCGCCACAAGCCCCCTTTTTCCGCTTGTTCAGGCCAGATGCGGGCCTTCTATTGAAGGTAGACGAACGTCATCGCCAATGTCAAGAAGCCGGTCGCCGTTTTCGCCGTTTCGTCTCACTAAGGTGTGGCGGTGGGAGTAGCGGTGTCTTTCGAGCGACGCCGCGCCGGAGCCGGACACGCCAAACCCGGAATATCCGTCGATTGCTGGAAATGCTACGATGCACTTCCTAACCGCTGTTAGCGAGGTTGTGGTCAAGCTGTAGGACGGTCACTCCGGCGCGAAGGGCCTGCAGCCAGCAACGACCAAGTCAGTTTTTCCAAGAGATGCGAGCATGAGTATGATTGACGAAATTCTGAAGCTCTTCGCGACCCGTGGAGACGAGGCCTACTTCGGGGAACCCGTCTCGCAGAAAGAGCACGCCCTCCAAGCAGCCTATCAGGCAGAGCAGGAGGGTGCGCCCGCGTCTCTCGTGGTGGCCGCGCTCCTGCACGATGTGGGGCATCTCGTCCACCAGTTGCCGGAAGATATTGCGGACCAGGGACTCGATGGGCGCCACGAAAGCGCGGGCGAAGCTTGGCTGGCGCGGCATTTCCCGCCGGAGGTCACCGAACCCGTGAAGCTGCACGTGGCCGCCAAGCGCTACCTATGCAAGACCGATTCCGAATATCTGGCGCAACTTTCGCCAGCCTCCGTCCAGAGCTTGGCCTTGCAAGGCGGGCCTTTCAGCGACGCCGAAGTGCGCGAGTTCGAACAGCACCGATATTTTCGAGAGGCGGTCCGCCTGCGGCGCTGGGACGATCGCGCCAAGATCCCCGGCCTCAATGTTCCGGGACTCGAACACTACCGCCCGGCGTTGGAGGAATCGCTTGGATTTCGTGGCGCCGACCTTTAGCGTCTGTGTAAAAACTCGGCTGGCGCGTGCCGTGCCGTGGACCCCCGCCTGCGCGGGGGTGACGCCATTGGATTTACGGGGTCTACTAAAACGCGTCATTCCCGCGAAGGCGGGAATCCACGATTTTTCATACAGACTCTTTAGGCTGGCATTTTCCGCCCTGTATCCGACGTGCCCAACGATCAAAAATGCCGGCCTAAAGGCCGACGCTACGATCGGAGCACTACCAAGCGTACCAAGCGTGCGGCCCGCTGAGCGCACCTGCGGACGTGTTAATATCCAGGTGAGGTCAGCGCAATGGCGGTCAAGACTGAAGCTACTATTGAAGATCTCTATCATGTGCCCGAGGATGGTAAGGCGGAGATCGTCAATGGAGAATTGTGCCTGATGTCGCCAACCGGAGATTTGCCCAGCACGGCGGCCGGAGAGGTCTTTGTTTCCTTGCACGCGCATTCGCAAAGGACTGGCCACGGCCGGGCCTACACGGACAATGTTGCCTTTGTTGTGAACCTGCCCAACCGAAGATCCTTCAGCCCCGACGTGGCCTACTACATAGGGCCGCGTACGCGCGGTAAATTCCTTGAGGGTGCTCCCGTATTTGCGGTGGAAGTTCGCAGTGAAGGCGACTATGGTCCGGCGGCCGAACGGAAATTGGCTGCCAAGCGCCAGGACTATTTCGCCGCCGGCACCCTCGTGGTTTGGGACGTCGATGTGCTCCGCTCAGAAGTGGTCCGAGTGTACCGGGCGACCGAACCGGACACCCCAACACTCTATCGTCGTGGCCAGCTCGGGGAGGCCGAACCTGCCGTGCCCGGTTGGACGATGCCGGTGGAAGATTTGTTTCGCTAACCACGACCTTGGTTTCCTGCGCGCCCGCTACAGCGTGACAGCGATGTGCCTCCGGGTGGCACCCGTGAGGGGTCGATTTGCGCTCCGCCCGTGCGGTGAGTGCCAAATACGGCGGGTGGCGCATACGTGCGCAATTTGCATGCAGGCGCCACCCGGTTCTCTCCCGGAACATTAACTGGCCTGGACGAGCCCACCGAGCGGAACCCTCCCTTGCGTATAGTCGCGACAGGATAACACAAGCAATATTTTCACGATCACCTGGTCCCTGGGCAGGAAGCGGCAGGCACCGTTTCCCACGTCGAGAAGCCGCCCGAGGCGTCCTTTCAGGAGGCGATTGACGAGTTCATTGCCGCTCACCCTGATTTGCTCCGTCGACTGGCCCAGTGACCTACAAAACAACGCGAAAACAACGTATTGACAATCCGTAAATCGGTGGCATAGTTAAGTTCTGAGACTGAACGCCTTCGCACCGCCCCCAGAGGAGGCAGAGTGGTGCCTAAGAGCAAGGCGTCGGAGGATTCTCATGCCTCTCGTCAAGCCCCCTACCCTCACCCCTGAAAAACTGGCTGCCAATCAGGCAAACGGCAAACAATCGCACGGGCCCACCACCCAAGAAGGCATCGAGCGCATTCGCGCCGCCAACACGCGGCACGGGTTCTATTCCAAGGGCCCTGCCGCCGAGATGCGCGCCCTTGGCGAGGATCCGGAACAGTATGAGCAGTTGTATGACTCGCTGCTCGCGGACTGGCAGCCGGAAAACGAGTACCAGACCAGCCTGGTGCGGCGCATGGCGCGCCTGATGTGGCGTCTCGAGCGCTTCGACCGCATCCAGGAA
>DATJYK010000265.1:0-23485 GCA_035578005.1 Terriglobia bacterium | reverse complement strand
TTCCTGGATGCGGTCGAAGCGCTCGAGACGCCACATCAGGCGCGCCATGCGCCGCACCAGGCTGGTCTGGTACTCGTTTTCCGGCTGCCAGTCCGCGAGCAGCGAGTCATACAACTGCTCATACTGTTCCGGATCCTCGCCGAGGGCGCGCATCTCGGCGGCAGGGCCCTTGGAATAGAACCCGTGGCGCGTGTTGGCGGCGCGAATCCGCTCGATGCCTTCTTGGGTGGTGGGCCCGTGCGATTGTTTGCCGTTTGCCTGATTGGCAGCCAGTTTTTCAGGGGTGAGGGTAGGGGGCTTGACGAGAGGCATGAGAATCCTCCGACGCCTTGCTCTTAGCACCACCCTGCCTCCTCTGGGGGCGGTGCGAAGGCGTTCAGTCTCAGAACTTTACTATACCATTGATTAGTGGACCGTTAATAGAAATATTCCGGTCCGGCGAAATCATCGACTTTATTGCCGCTTTGGCTAATCTAATTTGTACCCGCTCCGCTCATTCCCACCGTCTGGGTGCTTCCGCCGCCACTGTCCATGATACTAACCGAAGCGCTGCGATTACCGGTGGCCTGCGGGGTGAAGGTGACGTTGATGCTGCAGCTCGCCTTTGCAGCGACGCTGGTGCCACAGGTATTCGTCTGAGCAAAATCGTTGTGATCAGGCCCGGAGATCTTGATGTTGGCGATTTTGAGCGGGCGGGCTGGCGCAGATCGAAGATCTGCAGTTCGTTGCTGTTCGCAACCGGCCGGCTCCGCTCATAGGCAATACGCTCGGACTACCGCCCCTCGGTCGCATGCGCGTTCATGTAGGTGCGCAGGATGGCGTTAATCCGCGTCTGGTAGCCGCGCTGCCTGCGGAACCATTCAAGCAGATCCCTATCCAGCCGCATGGTTACCACCGCTTTCCGAGCGGGTAAAATCACCCTGGCATCTTTCCAGAATTGTTCATCGGTGGCGTGTGCGTCGGGATCAGCCTGGATACCTTTGCGGATCTCAGTAGCCTTCATGCGGCGCAGCCTAGTCCAATTCGTGACTGCGCCGTGCTTGCTGTCCGACGTCTTGCCAATAGCGGCGTCTTTCATGCGGTTCCGACCGCCACGCCGAGATGATACGTCTTTCATGATGGCCTCGATCCGAGTAACTACCGTGATTTCGAGACCGTTCACGAGGCCAATGGCGTACATCCTGACCTCGCCGTAGTCGAAGCGGTCATCGACCCTTTCCACGGTCGGCCCCTCGAAAATTGTTTGTGCATCCTCGAACGCTATTCCATGCAGCGCGACGTTGCGACGGTTCTTGTCCTCATCCCAACAGTAGCGCATCCAATGTATTTACACAATGTAAATATGTTCCGCAAGGAAAACTTCCATCCGCCTCTGCCAGCGGTAGCCACCGTCAGTGCTGTTGGAACCGTGGGCTTTTCCTCTTTGGAGAAGGCCATGATCGCGACCCGTCCGATCCAGATCGACCACGTGCAATCGCCGGCGGGTTACCAAGGCCGGAAGAGGGCCCACGGCCGGAATGGCACTGGCTGTGGCTAGCGGCTCCCACACAACCGACAATTGACCAACAAGAGACCACATTGCCTGAAATCAATATGCTATTCAGAGGGTATCCACGGTCGCTAGGGCCTTGAGGGATGACGTCGTGTCTCGGATTGAACGTACGCGAGCCAGCTCGAAAGGTCGCCAAAAATATGGACAGTGGGTCAGTTTGACGTAGGGGCGGCCCTTGTGGCCGCCCAAATAACGGCACCGCCTCGAAATGGGCGGCCACCAGGGCCGCCCCTACGTCAAACCGACCCACTACCGAAATATGGGACCTTGACGCGCGGCTGACGGATCTTGGCGACGAGGATGAGCGCGCGGCTGACTTCGAAAACGGGGCGATTATGATGGTTTTATGGACGGCGACGAACCCATTGAATCTAAGTGCTGGCTCAACAATGGCTTAGGCCATGAAAAGAGGGCCAATTTCTTAAGCTTTCGAGGGGGGCGAACCCTTACTAAGGCAAGATATAACAATAATTTACGTAAAAATAGGGCACTTTTTCACAATTTTTCGCGGAACCTCTCCTTTTCTTAACATTGCTGTAACATTACAGAAAGATGCTCTTAACAACCCTCGGCAATGATGGTGGGCCTGAGAAGGTCACGCCGAGGGCCGCTTGAGTCCTTCGTTTAACTTCGCACTGAACACTTTCGTCGGGTGGCACGGAACGCTGCAGACCACAAGTATAGAGTAGCTCCCAAAACGTCAGCAGGCTGCGGCAAATTGTCACGTTCAGGTGCAAACACCAAAAAGGAGGAGTGTACATGAGCAGGCTGTATCGCGGCACTTGTGTTGCGTTCGTGTTTATTGCGGTTCTGCTATCGGCTCTACCGGGGCTCGCCCAGCAAGCAACAGGAGGAATGACGGGGACCGTTACCGATTCAACGGGTGCGGTGGTGGCGGCCGTTCGCGTGAAAGCTCAGAATGTGAGCACCGGCCTTCAGGTGAGTGCCACCACGAACAGCGCCGGCAGTTACAGTATTTTTGATCTGCCTGTTGGCACCTATTCTGTCGACTTCAACGTGCAGGGTTTCCAGTCGCAGACCCACTCGCAGGTGATCGTTCAAAGCGGCAGGACGACGACGCTCGATGCCCGACTTCAGCCTGGCACCGTAACCACCACGGTCACGGTGACCGCAACGCCCCTGATGAACCAGACTGACACCACCACCGGCTATGTGGTGGACCAGGCGACCATTCAGGAGACTCCTCTTGGCACCGGCAGCTTCACGCAACTGGCGATTCTGAGCCCGGGTGTTCACGCGGATTTTCTGGGTGGCGCGGGCGCCAACGCCGGCCTCGGCAACCAGGCGATCTTTGCCAATGGAAACCGGGCCACCAGCAACAGCTTCGAGTTGAATGACGTCAGCACCAACAATCTGTTCAACGGCAATTCCACCAGCCAGGTGGGTGAAAACCGCTTCGTGCTGAACACGGGTGAGAATTTCGGCGCAGGCGGCGTGATTCAAACCAATACTTCCGTCTACGGCGCCATCGGCCAGTCTCTGCCCACGCCTCCCCCGGACGCGATCCAAGAAATCAGCGTGAATTCGGCCATGTATGACGCATCGCAGGGTAACAACAGCGGCGCGCACATCGGCGTCTTGACCAAATCGGGCACGAACCAGATTCACGGCTCAGCATGGGAGCTGTGGCAGAACGACCTCCTGAATGCCACGCCGTTCTTCTACAATGCCGCCGGTCTAAATCCCGTCACGGGCCAGAAGCTGCTGCCCAATCCGGCGATCAATCGCAACATGTTCGGCGTCACCCTCGGCGGGCCCATCAAGAAAGACAAACTGTTTTGCTTCCTCTCATACCAGGGAGTTCGCGTATCCGATGCGTCGCTCTCGACCAAGGACGTGACGGTGCCGCTAGGCCTCACGGACGATCGCAGCGCGGAGGGGATCGCAACCGCTGTAAACAACTCCTTCATGCCCAGCACTCCGATCACGGCCAGCCAGGTGAGTCCGACATCGCTCAACATTCTGCAGGCCAAGCTTCCCAATGGACAATTTCTGATACCCAGCGCGCAAATCACCAACGCCACCGACGCCACATTGCTCGGTTACGATGCTGTGGTCCAGGGACGCAACTCGACCGCCCCGGTCGATCAGGGCATTGCAGATCTGGACTACCAGATCAACGATCGGGATCGCCTGTCGGGGAGGTACTACATTCAGCACAATCCTAGCACCAGTCCGTTCGGCGCCGTGGGTTCGCTGCTGGGCTTCCCGCAACAACTTTCGGCGGGCAGCGACGTGATTTCGATCACCAACACCATGGTGTTGTCTCCGACCATCACGTGGGAACAGCACGGCGGATTCACGCGGATGCGGGCTTACGCCCAAACCTCGCAGGCTTTCAACCCGACTTCACTGGGGATGAACCTGCTTGGATCAACGACGTTTCCTCAGCTCGAGATCGGCACGTCGGACCCGACGATTCAGAATGGTTTGGAATTCGGTCCCAGCACCAGTTTTGGCAATGCCGGCATGTTTCAGAATCAGTGGGAATACGGAACCTCACTCAACATGGTGAGGGGAATCCATACGCTCACCTTCGGCGCCCAGTGGGATCACACCCAACTCAACATCGTCAACAACAACACCAACACGGACGTTGTCGAGTTCACGAACTTTCTCAGCTTTGTAGAAGGAAGTGTGCGCAGCGGAAGTGCCTTCGCCGGTTCTGCCAGCCGATACTACCGCTCCAATACCTTTGGCGCGTTTGCGAACGATAACTTCAAGGTTCGAAGCAACCTGACGCTCACGGCCGGACTGCGCTGGGATTATGACGGGCCGCTGTCAGAGAAATATGGCCGCCTGACCGGCTTCAACCCGGCGGCGTACGCCTATGACGCCGCTTCGGACACCATCACCAATTCCGGTCTGGAAATTGCCGCGAATAATCCCGACGCTGCCACACCGGGTGTGAGCAATTCGCTCATGACCCAGCGCCAGTGGGGTTTCGCGCCCCGTATCGGCATCGCTTGGGCGCCCAAGCCGAAACTGACGGTGCGCGCCGGTTACGGCTTGTTTTACGATCGGGGCGAGTTCTTCAGCTACCTCTCGCCGAGCGCGGGTTCTGGCTTTAACGGGCCGTTCGGAGTGACCCTGGCGCCGCCCTTCGTGCAGCCGATTGCCGCCCACCGCGGAGCGGACATTTCGGCGCCTTTCGGAACCACTCCCCCGCCGCCGCCGCAGGTCAGCACTGAAGGGTTCCTCAACTATCTTCCCAACCTGGCACAAACCTCAACCGGAGACTGGCCGTCCGGCAATCTATTTGGTCCCTTCCTATTCGGCGGCTATGGTATCAACAACAAGCTGCCGTACACCGAGAACTGGACCTTTGACGTTCAATACCAGGCCAGCAACAACTGGCTGTTTGAGATCGGTTATTTGGGCAACCACGGTCAGCACGAAATACTGCCCATTGCCTTCAACCAAGCCCTGATTGCCACGCCGCAGAATCCCGTGCACGGACAGATTTATTCTTACGGCGGCTTGAGCCCGCTCAGCGCGTGCAACGCCTACTACAGCGGTGTGCCGCCGCTGGCGAACGAGCCTCTGTGTCCCCCGCCGTATTATGCCGGCAATGCGCAGGTCCGGGTGCCTTACCTCGGTTATGACATGAACTCGGTTCAGTACCAGGCCGAGGGTGTCTCGAATTACAATGCCCTGCAGTTTCAGGTTCACAAACGTCTCTCCAACGGACTGCAGTTCACCGCATCGTACACCTGGTCGCACGCTCTCGATGAGCAGAGCGGCTTAGGCCTGTTCGTTACCGGGAACAATCCGCTGGTTCCGCGGGCTAACTACGCGTCGGCGGACTTCGACCAAACCCACGTCTTCCTGATTAACTACAGCTATACGATTCCGAGCTTCGCCAAGACGAAGGCCTTAGGCGAGCTGATCAACGGCTGGATTATTGGCGGCCAGACCGTGGCCCAGAGTGGCCAGCCCTACAGCGTCTACGATTACTCGGGTTCCGTAGCGGGCATCTACTATGGCACCTACGATGAAATCGGGAATCCGATCGTGCCGCTCGCGCCGGGGGTCACGTCGAAGCAGGCGCAACTTCAGGGGACGCTGGGTGTGAACGCAGGCAAGCCGGTGCTCGACGCCAGCGCTTTTCTCCCGCAGTTCGTGGCGCCCGGCACCTACGGAGTGCCTCCCTGCGATGAAACAGGGTGCGATTATTACAATTCGCTTTATGGAGACACTGGCCGCAACCTTTTCCGCGGTCCCTTCCAGACTCGATTCGATGTGAGTCTGGCGAAGCTGTTCCCGATCAATGAGCGTGTCCAACTGCGCTTCGAGGCTGACGCCTTCAACATTTTCAATCAGGCGAATTTTGACACGGCCAACAACAATGTGGTGTTCTTCCCTTATTACGAGGGACCGCCTTCAATTCCGCCCCAAGGCAGCCTTGGGGTGATTCAGCATACGATTGGCAGCCCGCGCTTTATGCAGCTCGGACTGCACCTGATGTTCTAGGTGAGCGCTGGGTAGGTGGCGAGCCGAAGGCTCATGGAGTCTTCGCTCGAAATGACATGAATCGTACGCCGTTTTTCATCGCGCTGTTAGAAGACGAAGGCGGGCGGAGAAGGAGACAAGGTCAGCTATTCATCCAGTACAGCTGTATTGCTTCTGACGGGGGAACCGCCGGGCAGGGAAGAGTAATCTGCATTCACGATGTTGGTTCCGTTAAGCTGCACTTGGCTAGCGTCGATGATGGTGTACGCCGCGTTCCCCGTTCCGCCGTTCAACTGGAGCAGCGCGCCCGGAAAGTAGAGCGCACCCTGGAAAACGGTGGAGCTGTCGCCGTTCAACTGCGCGGTGGAAGAGTCATTCGGGTTCTGGAAGAAGAGAATGCCGGCGTAAGTGCCGGTAGTGGGGGCTGTGAGGTTAAAGTGGCTGGTGCCGTTGAACTGGAAGGACCCCGACCCCGTCATGTAGAACGTAACTCCGCTGCCCGTCAGCGTACTGGTACCGTTGAGCTGAAGGTATCCGCTGGTGCTGCCGCTGTTCGTAAGGATGTAGACGCCGGGTGCGAAGCTCGCGGTGACACCGCCGTTGAACTGAATGCCTCCACAATAGACGCCGGGATTGAAGGTCGCGGTTGTGTTGCTCAGCTGAACCTGAGTCTTGGAGCCGGACCAGGTGGTGCCTGAGCCCGAGCCACAAGGGCCGACGGTCGGCTTCGGAATATAGCTCAGCGGATCGGAAGGTGTGGCGACGTTCGTCTGCGGGGACGGGTTTACGGAGCCGCCGTTGATTTGGGCGCCCCCATGGACGCTGATCGATGTGGCGGAAATCGTTGCGCCGTTTGATTGGAAGGCCACGCTAGCGCTCGAGCTCACGACGATACCGCACTGAGCGGTGAGGCTGCCTCCGTTCACTTGGAAGGTCGCTGAAGGACTTGAAACAAAAAAACAATTCGGCGAGCTTCCCAGATGAGCCTCGGACCGCGCCTGAACGGTCACCGTCTTGGTGCCGAAAATCTTGCCAAACATCGTCGGCACGCTTTGCGAAATAATAGTCTCAACATACTGGGAGTCGTTATAGTGCGGGTCGCCGGCGGTCTGCGGAGGATTGTTTACACTCACAGTCACACCGTTCGCCCCGTCCGTGAAACCGTTGGTGGCGGCATCAGCTTTGGCAGCGGAAGTTACATCGCCATAGCTCAGTTCCGAAGCGCCGGCCAGAGCCGCGGCATCCGCAGCCGTCTGCATGCGCTGCTTCACCGTGCGAAGATAGCTCATGTCGATTGCCAGCCCCAGGGATCCAAGGAGAACCACCATCGCGAGCGCGACAACCACCAATGCGACGCCGGCCTCGTCTCGTCGACGTTCAGTTGGGGGCTCGGCGTTGATTCTCTTGGTCACGGATTCAGCTTTCCTGTCCGGTTCTTACCTAAGCTTATTGGTTTCAATAGCTTGTCAGTACGCGTCTCTAATAAGGGCAATCAACTTGCCACGCATGATTAGAAATCCTTAGTAATTGGCCGGCGAAGGTTCTGAGGGGCTGACCTACAATCGAGAGATGTCGATGAAACTAAAATCCCGCAGCATCGGAACCGCGACGCTGCTGGCTGTGGCTGCGGCAAGTTCGGCGTTGGCGCAATCAGCGCGTGCGCCTGCCGTATCTTCGTCGGCCCGCGCGGCGCGGTATCTCAACTCAGTGCGAGACCAGCCGCCTCTGTTGATGGATTTCCTGGCGCGCATGCCCAAGGGCGGCGACTTGCACAATCACTTGAGCGGCGCAGTTTACGCCGAGAGTTACATTGACTACGCCGCTGCGGATGGCTTGTGCATCGATCTCGCTGCGGTGACACTTCTCGCCCCGCCTTGCGGCGACAAGCCAGCGGCCTCGCGCGCCTTGACCGATGCAGGACTGCGTAACCAGCTCATCGACGCCTGGTCGATGAGGAACTTCCATCCCTCTCCTGAAGACCGTTCCGCGCATGACCATTTCTTCGCTGCCTTCGGTAAGTTCGGACCCGCGACGAACGGCCATACAGGCGACATGCTTGCTGAAGTAACGCACCGCGCGGCTGTGCAGCACGAACTGTACATGGAGCTGATGTTCACGCCCGACGGCGGTGAGTCGCGAAGCCTCGGGAATGAATTAGGCTGGAATGACGATTACGGTGTGATGCGGTCACGCCTGCTGGCCGGCGGCATGGCCAAAGCGGTTGCTGACGGACGGCAGAACCTTGACCAGGCCGAAGAGCGCATGCGCAAAGTGTTGGCTTGCGGCGGCGCTCATCCCGACGCGGGTTGCGGCGTGACCGTTCGCTATCTTTACCAGGTCTTGCGGGCGAACCCCAAACAACAGGTGTTTGCACAGTTGCTCGCCGGGTTCGAGATGGCCAGCGCAGACCCGCGAGTAGTGGGGCTGAACATGGTGCAGCCCGAAGATGATCCCGTGGCGCTGCGCGATTTTGATCTGCAGATGGGAATGCTCGACTTTCTCCACGGCTTGTATCCTAAGGTGCATATCACCTTGCACGCGGGCGAACTGGCTCCAGGTTTGGTGCGGCCGGATGACCTCAGCTTTCACATCCGCGAATCGGTTGAGAAGGGACACGCCGAGCGCATCGGTCACGGTGTGGATGTGATGCATGAGAGTGATGCACGCGGCCTGCTGGCAGAGATGGCGCGCCGAGGTGTCCTGGTGGAGATTTGTCTCACCAGCAACGACACGATTCTGGGAGTGCGCGGCAAAGACCATCCGTTGCCTGCCTACATGCATGCAGGCGTGCCCGCGGCCCTGGCTACCGATGACGAGGGCGTAGCGCGCTCCGAGCTGACGTGGGAGTACCAGCGAGCGGTCGAGAGCTATCACCTCGATTACCCAACTCTCAAGCGCATGGTGCGAGACAGCCTCGACCATAGCTTTCTGCCGGGGCCCAGCCTGTGGTCTTCAGGGCGGGGAACTGGGCCATTTAGGATGATCACCGCGTGCGCCCAGGAACCCTTGCGGCCCGAGCCGGCCTCAGCCGCCTGCCGCCGCTACCTCGACTCCAGTGACCGGGCGCGAATCGAGTGGAAGGAAGAGGTGGAGTTCAACCGCTTTGAATCAGGGTTTTGAGCCCCAGCCTGCCGTTCTTCCTCGCTTACCGCCCGACGCGCCTTCAAGAACGCGGCAACTCACATTGTGTGCGAGGACCTGAAGCTGAGCTTCTCCTCGCGCCACGACTGCGACCACACCAGTTTCGGCTGCCTTTGTGGCCGTGACCTCCGCCAGATTTCTGCCCGAACCATCGGAGCCAGACGCCGGCCTCGCAACTCATCACTGGTGAATTTCCACGGTCGGCGAATGAATCCGAGCCGGTAGAGCGCCCATTCCGCCTCTCGAATCGCCAGTAGCATAACGGCTCGCTGATAGCGATGCAGGCGTGAAGAATGATGCGCTGTTGATTTCCCGTGCGAACCATGCCGGAAAGTGTTTGTGCCCGCGGGGCGGCAGTACGACCGAAAGTCCACTTCCCCATTTCGAGAGTGACTTAGAAGCTGCGCCAGCCGCTCGTCTGAATAGGCCGTTCTCAGGAGAACGCGCAGGGTCCGTTTGCAACGCTTCAATTCAGTATCCAAGGTTGTCTCACTTGCCGCGAGGCAGATTCCTTCATGTCTTCGCCACATTCGATCTTCGCGGCGCCCAAACATCGGCCCAGCACCTCGGGGGCCGTTGACATTGTCTAGGTGCGCGAGTGGGAATACGGCAATCGACGTCGCGATAAACTATTGTGGGCATTGTGATTGGTGGAAGTCGTCGTGGGCCCGGAGGGCAAGCGAGGGTCATCCCATGACCATGTATGTGTTCGTAGAGCCGTAGAAAATCCTTTCCCTTTTTCTGTACAAATTTCTCCTTTTCGGACCCCTCCTGAGGTAATTTATGGCAAGCAAACAAAAGATGAGGGGAACTCTCTGAATTCCAAGCGCATCTAAAGCGCGTATGCACGTTGAGATAATGTAAGATCACGGAATTGGAGAGGGGGAACTGAAGTTCGATTCTTTGAGAGGGTAAAGCAAGATCACGAAATCCCGGAAGACAGTTCACGCACAAGAGGAGAAGAATTAGATCATGCCTACCGAGCTCCAAACCCCAGAAACAAGTCCTAACCTTCGTCCTTTCAGACTCGATGTTCCGCTGCACGATCTGCTTCAGAAACCAGGAACCACTCGGCCGATGGCACCACCGCCGCCGCCCGATAGAGCCCAACAGCTCCCCACTCCGGTCTTCCCCGTGCATCCGCAGCTGCTCACGGACGAGGTGCTTCCGCAGGACGAACACGGCTCTCCCACGGACCCGTACAAGCGGCACTGGCCGCCATATTTGGTTTACCGCGGCCTGCGCGGCTGGTTCTTCCCGTACATCAAGTCGCGGGTGTTGCCCGGCGAGTTCCATCCCATCATCGCTTACCTCTTCACCGAGTGGAAATGCAACCTGGATTGCCACTATTGCTGGGCGTTTGACAACAAGGTGAAGGGCATGTCGGAGGACGTCGCCAGGCGCTCCCTCGATTGGCTTCACTCCACCACCTGCCGCGTGCTGGCGCTGATGGGCGGCGAGCCGCTGCTGCGTCCTGACTTCGTGCACAAGATTGTGTATTACGCCGCCAAAAAGGGATTCTGGGTCTACATCCCCACCAACGCCCGCCTGCTGCGTCCCGCTGTCATTGATCGCCTGGCAGACGCGGGCGCCGCCGTTTTCAATTTCGCCGTCGACGTGGTGGATGAAAAGCCCGGCCTTCCCAAGGCGCTCAATCCGGTGCGCCAATATTTCGATTATCTGGTTAGAAAGCAGTACCGCTACGGATATTCCGTATTTTTCAACATCAACATCTGCCGCAACAATCTTGATGACGTCAAGCAGCTCACCGAAATCGCGCACAGCCACGGCATCGCGACCGACTACCACATCAACGAGTCGCCGATGATTGACCAGCCGCACTTCAAGCATCTCGACGAAAACAGCACCTACATCAGCAAGGAGGACTGGCCCAAGGTCGATGCGCTGGTGGACTGGATCATCGAGAAGAACAAGTCCGGTTACAAGATGGTGAACTCGGTGAAGCGCCTTCAGGATATGAAGGACTTCATGCGCGGCAAAGTGGAACCGTGGAACTGCCGCGCCGGCCAGAACAACGTCATCATCCGCGTGGACGGGACGCTGGCGCCCTGCTTCCCCATGTATTCCGCAACGTACGATTGGGGCACCATCGGCAACCACAAGTTCGAGGTGAAGCAACTGGACGAGATGAAGACGGAATGCCAGACGCATTGCTTCTCCACGCTCAATCACAACCTCGGCTATTGCTACGATGACCGCCGGGTGATCAAGTGGGTGATGAAGCAGGCCGCGCATGCCTTCCAGGGCGTGAGCGGCAGCTTTGATGACTAGGCCGCGAAATTGATTCATCGGCTCATTGACCCATTGACCTAATGAGTCAGTGAGTCGAGGGGTCGATGAGCCATCTCCTTGACGAGCGATCGGATCACCAAACCTTTGCTCCGAGCGCGGCCTCCAGGGCTGTTTGTGCTGCTTCTTTTCGGCGTGCGAAGATCTTCGTCCTTTCGCTCGGAGAAGATCTGAACACCCCTCGGGGCATCTCCGCGTTCTCTGTGCCCAAAAGCATTCAACACCGAGGCCCCAGAGCTCCGTGAACTCCGTGTTGAGAGGTTTCTCGGCACAGAGGTCACGGAGAATTCGGTTTGGTTGCGGCCACGCCGCGCTGTGGTTAAATCTCTTTCTGTTGCCGCTGGAAGCTGCGTCAGGGTGGACTTTCTTTCGCGTGTCGAGAAAAAGCTGTACGTGACTCGTGCTGCAGTAGGCGTCGTCGCTCTGGTATGCGCAGCCGTTCGCCTGTTCGCAGTCGGCGCCGAACACAAACCCCACGTCTCCACCCCACCCACCTTTTACCGCGATGTACTCCCCATCCTTCAGGACCACTGCCAGCGTTGCCACCGGCCCGAAGGCATCGCGCCCATGCCACTGGTCACTTACAGCGAAGGACGCCCTTGGGCCGCAGCGATTCAGAAGATGACGCAGGCTAGAACCATGCCGCCCTGGGTTGCCGATCCGCAGTTCGGCCACTTCTCCAACGATCCTTCGCTTACCGCGCAGCAGATCGCTACGCTTGCTGGCTGGGCGAGTAACCAAGCGCCGGCCGGTGATCCACGAGACGCGCCGCCGCCCCGGCATTGGGTCGAAGGTTGGAATATCCCGCAGCCGGATCTCGTCGTAAAAATGCCCGCGCCCGTGGCGCTTCCTGCCACAGGCGACGTGGAATACACCTACGAAATCGTTCCCACCGGCTTCACCCAAGACCGCTGGGTGCAGATGTCGCAGGTGCGCCCTTCGAGCCCCGAGCACGTCCACCACGCCGTGGTTTACATCCGGCCGCCGGGCTCGAAATGGTTGCGGCACGCTCCAGTGGGTGTGCCTTTCACGGCCTCGACCCTGAAGGACCCGCAGGACCGCCGCGACGCCGCCTGGACTGACGCCGACATCCTGCTGGTGTATGCGCCGGGAAGCTCGCCGGACCGGTGGCCGGCCGGGCCAAACGGGATGGCAAAGTTTATTCCCGCCGGCTCCGATCTTGTCTTCCAAATGCACTACACCACCAACGGCCATGCCGCCAGCGACCAAACGCGCCTGGGAATGGTTTTCGCGAAGCAACCGCCCGCTAGGCGCGTCCTCACCCTGCAGTTGACCAATGACCGCTTCGTGATCCCGCCGGGCGTAGACGACTTCCGGGTGGAAGTGCACGGCACGCTGCCCAATGACTGCACGCTGCTGAGCTTTCTTCCTCACATGCACCTACGCGGCAAGCGGTTTGAGTACAACCTCGTCCACCCGGACGGCACCCTTGAGACACTGCTGCGGGTGAACTGGAATTTCTACTGGCAACTCAGCTACCGCCTGGCCGAACCGAGATTTCTCAAGGCTGGCACCGAGCTTCAGGCCGTCGCCTGGTTCGACAACTCGCGCAACAACCCGCATAATCCTGACCCCGACGCCGCCGTCCACTGGGGCGACCAGACCTACGACGAAATGATGGTGGGCTTCTTTGACGTCGCCGTGCCCGCTTCCGTGGACAAGTGGCATTTCTTTGTACGTCCGAAGTAACGGCGGCTTCAGGCCGCCGCTGAGATGGCTCGGAAGGGCGGGGTAACGACTCTCGTGACAAGCGATTTTCCACGTTGCTGCCTCTCTTCCGGTTTAGGTTAAGGTACTAAGTTTCAATGAGTTGACGGGGTTCACCGAGCTAACCATATTCAGTTTCAATAAGTTGACGGGGTTCGAGCTCTTGGCGGTGCGTTTTTAAAACATAACAGTCATATTTTCAATATCTTGACGGGGTAACGAGGTTAACGAGCTTAATTTCAGTGAGTTGACGGTGTTCGAGATTTGCTGTCCTTTATTTTCAATAAGTTGACGGGTTCGTTCGTAAGATTTTGAATTTTGCGTTTTTCGAGCCGGCTGGGTATTGGTGTCATTTAAATGCCTCGAAACGCGCCGCTCGGAGAGTCGACGGGGCAGACACCGGGCGGTGAGCGCTGTTGCGCGGAATTTCCAGCCGGCCCAAGTGCCAACCATGACGCAGTGCTCCCATGTCGACTGGAACATAAGGCCGGCAGCCTCTGGTCTCCGCGCGGCCCAATGCTTGAATGCGTTCCCGAGGGAGATCAATTGGCCCGTTCGGTGACCCGTAGACTTAAGTGAATTGGCGCTGTAGGCGGCCTGCGGAGCCGGGGTGCGTTTCGGTGGTTCGCGAAGCATGGGAAATCCCCCGGAAAATGGGATGTACGCCACTGTAGCACGTGTGACCCATCGTGTCAAGTTAAATAGGCTTGTCAATTAGCCTCTAAGTAGCCTAGAACTACTAGCAACGTACGCGGGCAGAATAGGCTACGCCGGATGGTGTGTAACCTCAGCAGGATCCGGCACTTGCGGCATCGAACCGGACAATATCCGCGCGATTTTGTTCGACGGAAGTGGCGGGTTCAGCAGTCGGTGCGGGCGACTGGGACTCCTTCGCCGCGCTGCTTCCCACGAGGTTGGCCTTGACGATGGCGATGTGTCATGGTATTACGTCTACGGAGATGTAATGGGAGAAGTGATGGAATCGGCTATCACGGTTAAGGGCCAGGCCACCATCCCGAAGGCCGTCCGCGAACACCTCGGGTTGAAGCCGGGGGACCGGGTGAAATTCATCCTCTGCCCTGGCGGTACGGTGGTTTTGCTGCCCAAACTTCCCGGTCACGGCTTTAAGAGGTATGCTCAGACGACCCCGGCGACCGGTTTCAATTGAGCGAATGCGTGAAGCCATTGCGACGGGTGCAGAGGGCGCGGCGGGGACGGCGGGCGCGCGTCATCTGACCCGACCTCGATGATCGGACTCGATACTAACATCCTCGTGCGCTACCTCGCGCAGGACGATCCCGTGCAGTCGCTGCCAGCTACCGACATCATGGAGTCCCGCGTCACTGAGGAGGACCCAGGTTTCGTGAGCGTAGTCGCTATGGTCGAGACGAGGCCTCCAGAATGCTCCGTCAGCGTCCGAAGCATGAGGTGAAAGGAGCAGCGCCATGACGATTGACGAACGACTCGAGAAACTCACGGAACGCCACGAGGCGATGGCGCGGCAGTTCGAACTCTGGCAGATTGAGAACCAGAAGCGCCAAGCCTGGGTGACGGACACCCTGGTGCGGATCGAGGGCAACGTCCTCGACAACACCACACAGATCGCCCGCAACACAGCGCCGATTGCCCGCAACACGGCGGCGATTGCCCGCAACGCCGAGGCCATCTCAAAACTGACCGCGACCGTCCAGGCTCTGGCGGGAACGGTCGAGCGCTACATCACCGCCCAAGGCAACGGGCGCAACTAACAATTCCCCCCGCTAGCAACCTGTTCCATCACGGAAGTGGGTTCCACTTGGGTACTGGCGCAGGCCCCGGCCTCCGGACTCTCCGTGACGCAATCGCGGGCGTCGTTGGTGCAATTGAAACGCGCAAAGCGGGTGTAGCGCAAGGCTCGCTTTCAGCCTTGCGGCCTTTCGGTATTTCAACCTGCGTCGTAACCTTGAGCAATTCGGAAGGCCGGAAAAACAAATGCAAAAGCCGCAGGGCTTGAAAAAACGAGCCCTGCGCTACGCCCGCTCATGATAAATACGTTAACTGAATACTACAGACGTTAGCGCCGCTGAACATGTTAGCTATACAAAACTTGTCCGCTCACAGGAATCGAATCCACCGGTCACGTCCAATCGCCGCGTGTCGCAGACGTGTCGCAGACGTGTCACAGACGTTGCGACCGCCACCGTCGGGTGTTAGGATTACGGGCGTGCGAGCGCACCTGATCCTCTGGGCGGGTATGATCTGGCTGAGCGCCGGACCATCTCACCATGCATCTATTTCCTCGCCGAAGCCAGACCATTTCGCAGTGGGGCGTCGGACGTTTTTCGATTTCGGGCCTCCCTTCGACTACTACGAGCTGTTCGTCGTGCACTCAACAACCAGCGGGTCTCTAGTGGAACGGATTACGCTGAGCCCGCCGGGCAGTACGTGCAACGACGTGCCTAAGTTAGAGACTGCCTCGGCGTACTTACAGCAATCCGTGCGGGATCTCCTCGGCCGAGCGAACCCCTGTTCGGTTCCTGAACGGGCAGTGAACCGCGAATTGAAGAGACGCAAGAAAGGACCGGTGTTTAGCGGCGCCGAAGCCGTCCTACAAGTCAACTGTGGAACGCAAACGCGCCTGCTCCGCTCGGACGTCCTCGACCGGGACATGTTCGACGCAGCCGCCGGGACGCCTCAGTACACCTCCTGGACGATGCACCTCCTGCAAACCTTGAACCAGGCTCTCCCCCCCGATGTTATGCAAAAACCGATTTTCCCGTCCTTGGAAGAGCAAACGCGTCCAACCACGGTTTCGGACTCACCGGTGCTGCGCGATATGGGCGAAGGTGGGTACGACGCACTGTTTCCAGGCGGTACAGAAACGCTCTCGGGATTATACAGAGGAGCTTTACAGAGTGCGCCGACTCCAAGCGTGCGGTTGATTAGTAGCACGCCGGTCTCTCCAGTGGTTTTTGTAGCCCCCAAGTACCCTGGCATTGCAGTTCTCGCGCGCGTTGAGGGAATCGTTTCTTTCGAGATAGAGATCGACTCGCAGGGGACACCGGGGAACCTCACGTTCGAGAGTGGCAGCCCGTTACTCGAGGGAGCGGTTCGCGCAGCTGCGTCTACTTGGAAGTTTCCCGAAGGCGCGGCCGCGTCAAGCCGCGCTTACGATCGCGTTCGCTTTGAACTGCGTTGACAACCATCGCTAGCAAGCGTAGCGCGGGGCTTGCCCGAATACGGGACGGCAATCAGCAGCCCGGCAGCTATAGTGACCGATTGCTCGTGGCCTGGCCCAAAGTCGTAGTCATAACTGGGTTCGAGATACCAGCCGAACATGTGCCTTCCCCTGGAAGGCCAAAACATAAAGTCTGCCGCAACTTCAGCGCCGAGCGAGTCCGTGACTACACCGTTTGCCCTCCTATGAATCCACTCGGGACCGACACCCAGCATAAACTCCGCCTTTGGGGAGAGATCCCAAGGCTTCTTGAGCAAAAGGTCGGTGTCCCATTCCGTAGGGCCACGGCCGAAAAAGGGCGTAACGCCGGCCTCAATTTCAAGCCAATTCTCTATTGGCGTAACCTCAACCGCCACAGCGGGGCCGAAGCTCGCTCCGCCGTTTCTCGGGCTCCAACTGGCAGCTCCGCCTAGCTCGATAACTGCAGCAGGCTCGTTATCGAAAGTCTGTCCAAGAGCGCTTCCAGAAGAGAGAAGCAAACATGATACGAACGCAAGTTGTGTCGTTCTCATCATCCGCTCGGACAGATCAATATGATCGTATTTCATCAGGAAACGACCCGCGCGGTAACCGGGCCTGACCGCTCTGCTCTGTGCCATGTCCTGTCCCAGAGCCGTTTTCCACAGCCTATCCCCTTCAGCCACATGCGCGAAAAAAACGTTCTCAATTTTCTCAGTCTTCTCCAAAAATGGGTGGAAACGGGGAATGACGAAGGAGGTGCCAGGTGCTAGGTGTCAGGTACTAGGCTAGGTGTTAGGGACTAGGAGCAATCAGGCGCTAGAGCATTCAAAGCGCATGAAAAGGACCGGCGAGACCCAAGGCTAACACCGGGACCCTAAGACCTAACACCTGGCACCTAAACTAACACCTGACTGATGGACTTCCTCAGCGCGAAACAGAAGCGGCAACTCACTCCCGAGGCGCGCGAACGTCAGCGCCTCGGCCAGTACAAGGGTTTGCTGCGGGCGGTTGCGAAGCGCAAGGCGGACAACTCTGCCAACTACGCCACCAACTTTGATCGCGGACAGACTGCCTCGGACTTCGAGCGGCGCCGGGTGGCACAGACGTCGTCTCGTGGTGACTACGGGGGCCTGTTGCATACATGCAAACACGGGTGGCGCATACGTCGTTTTGTGATGCATGCGCCACCTGGGCCACTGAGTCTGGCTATCCGCTTCCTATCCAAACCCATAATGATCGGCCGGAAACTGTCGAATGAGTTTTCTGCGAAAAACCGGGTCCCGAGTGATTTTCTTGAGTTTGCGGTGATAGACTGCCCGCGGCTGCTGCACGTTGGTTCCCGCCTGGCCCTCCTGGCAGAGCTGAAAGTATAGCTCGGCGAACAGGGCCGCGAGCACGTGCTCGGCGTGATGAGGAGAGGCGCCCGATCCGAGGCCACCATCTTTTCGAAAGCAGCCCTCACCAAGGGGTCCGCTTCAAGCTGGCCCTTGACGGCCGCGTGCATAGTGACGTGAGCCAAGGGGTTTACGGCGGCCCCGTCTACCTCAATTTCGTACGGCTCGCCCTCGCGCACGTCAGCAAACTCCAGGGCATTGTGAACATGCTTGAGGTGCATGTGCTCGGCCATCGCGCGCGCCAATGGCCTGATTCTTCGGGCGAAAGTTCGGCCACCAGCCCGGCCTTGACGGCTTCGTAGACAAGCTTGTTGTGCTGGCCCATCAATTGGCGAAGCTCGGAGAGTTTGGAATCGTCCATGGCGGTGACCATTCTACTGCAGCCTCACGCCCTTTACGTGTGCATTTAGACGTCGCATATCTCAATCTCCACCTTCAAACCTGGTCTCCCGAACGAGGGGCACCGACTTGGTTACCTTCCGATCAGCACCCTCCTCCAAGAGGTCTACGGTGAATCTCGTGTTAAGTGAATTTCGAGAAATTCTCTCAGTTTTAACGAAATGAAGTTCATAGACACGCCGCGAAGGGACACCCAATATATTGACGTACCAATCGCCGCGCGTCTGCTTCAGCAGCATGGGGATCTCGTGAAAGTCCTCGATCTCGGGTGGTGCAGGGCCTTTGCGCGAGATCGAATAGTCGATATCGTGGGGCTGCCCCTGTTGGATTGCATTGTCCCGAATCGTAAATGGCAAGCGCGAGAAATGGTCGGATCCAGTCGCTCGAACGAGCAACTCAACCCTGTCCCACATGCATTTCATCCCGTACACATCGTCATAATTCAATCGGACCCGCTCCGGCCCTTCGATTCCGTTGCGGCCGATTCTTACGACGACAAGCTCCTGGGGCTGGACGGACGCCATGGCCACGAACGGGCCACCCACGCACAGCATGTTGGTCGAAAAATTCGTGAAGAGAGGTTTAGTGCTTCCCTGAGCATCGCGGCCGGCGGTTGCTGGCATGAAGGTGACCAAAACTGCAAAGAAAGCGAGTTGAGCTGCAGACATCCCCATGTATTCTTCCTCGACGATCACGCTTGCGACCGAATGAGCGTTTCTGTCACGTTGCAAGTGGTCTCAGCCCTAACCTCACCTCTCGCGAAGTATCTCACCGACAAATCGCGCATTCAAGGACGCGCCTCACTCGTTCTCGCTCTCGCCTCATTGGATAATGCACGTCTCCATCACGGAGTCGGCCTTGACCGAGGCGATTCTATCGTGGTATTGCATCTACGGGGATGTATTGGGGGAAAGTATCGAACCGGCTATTACGGCGAAAGGCCAAGCCGCCATCCCCAAGGTCATCTGCGAAAACCGCTCGGCTGTTACCGTGGCTGGGCTTTGCCCGGGAGTTGCTGACGATGGGCGGAGGAATCTCACATCAATGGAGGAGGAACGGAAAGGCGCCTGAGCGAGTGAACGCCGGTCTCAAGCGGCCGTCATGGCCTAGCCGCCTTACGAAAAAATGAAGAAGGTTACTGTTCGATGCCTGCTCAGCTTGCTCACGGTTCTTCCCTCGGTGGCGGTATCGAAGACCGTTTACCTCAGTCCCAAAGGAAGTGACAGCAGCACCAACTGCACACAGAAACAGCCGTGCCAAACAATCAACGGCATCCAGAGCAAGCTTGCGTCCGGTGATACGGTGATACTTGAACAGGGTGCTTACGTTTTATCTTCGTCCGGGGCATCTCCTTCCGGTCCCATATTTGCCAAGGGCGGCACCAGCGGTGTGACTTACGCAGCCCCGAGCGGCCAAATCCCGGTGATCACAGGCGCGCAGAGCCTCACATCGCCGCTGACCAGCAAATGGTCATCCAGCAGCACGGGGGTTTGCCAGGGAATCTCGCGTTGCTATGTGGCGACGGTGCCTTCAGGCTCGTCTCTGGTTAATTTCGAGTACCTATTGTATGTTCCCACGGGTCAGACGCTGGCTTCCCAGGCCTTGCTGCAGGCCCGCCGCAGCCAATCTCAGACCGTGAACGCCGCCTCCTCCTACCCCACCATCGCTTGCGAGGTGCCGCCGGGTTCCACCGGATGCTCGACGGGATTGGACGGGCAATGCAACGACCGGGTCGTGGTCAACTCCAGCGACGTGTCGCTCATCACCAGTTCGAGTCACAATCTCCACGACATTCGCTTCTACAACTTTTGGCATAACCACATCGACGCGCTTCGGATCAGCCAGGTTAACACCGGCTACACTCAAGCCGGCTGCTCCGCGACCCAAGGCACAGGTCTTACGGAATTTATCTTCACGGGCCCAGGCAACTCGAATGGCTTCCTCGCCGGCCTCCGCTATATGATCGTTAACTCGCGTGAATATTTTGAGAGCAACGCTCTTCCCGGCACGTTCTATCTGGACTGCGGCAGCAGCGCCTGCGTTGATTCGCCTAACCTCAGCGGCGCAAGCATCTACTACATCGCAAACAGCGGGGAGCATCCCGGACCAGACCAGATCTGGGGGCCCCAGCTTTCACAGTTGATTTCCGACACCCCGGCGAACGGTGTCGTGAATAACGTTACTTTTGAGGGGATCTATTTTGTCGCCGATAATTTCGTCTCGGCGTCCTCGACCGGATTTCAGAGCAATCCTGGTCTGTCGCTGGCGCCTGCCGCTCTAAGCTTTGTGGACACCGCCGACGTCAGCCTTCAGAATGTCGTTATCGCGCACACCTCGGGCTGGGGGCTGGAGTTTACCAACGACAACTGCAACTACGAGCTAGGATCAAGCTGTACAGTGACGGGCGCGAGCACAGGCAATAGTCTGTCTGACAGCGTGCTCTACGATATTGGCGGTCCCGGGCTTCGCCTGGGCCGCTACCCGCCAGACGGCTACGATGACGGCAACACCTATCAGATCGCAACCCAATTCACCACCGTCGAGAACAACCTCTTCGCGGGTCTAGGCCGGATGTACCCTGGGGGCCAGACGGGATGCATCTGGATTGGGTCTTCCCACGACAATACTATCAAAAATAACGAATGCAGCGATGTTTACGCAGGTGGAATCGGCATCGGCCCGGGGGTCGCATTTCCTCAGGACTATGTCTATAACAACATCGTTGAGAACAACCTCTTCCACGATCTGGGCCAGGAGGTGATAACTGACTTCGGATGCGTCCATTTCGCCAACCAGGGTGGCTACAACTATACCTACAAAAATTTTCCTCAGCCGCTCGGCAACACCTTCATGTACAACGTGTGCTATAACGTTACTCACGCCCAGCCTGACAACGGCAGTGGTTATGACGCAGGGATATACATCGATAATAACAGTCAAGGAAATACCGCCAGCTACAATCTCGTATTTCGGACGTCAGGCCCACTTTTCTTCAACAATGAAAGTCCTAACTGCATCAATAGGACGAGCTGCGAGAACACCGCTGAAAACAACATTCTGGCGTTCTCCATACAGGGAGCGCTCAGGCGAGGCAACGGCTATCCCATCGGAGATTCACTCCGGGATTTCACCTTTGCGCACAATGTGGTGAGCTTCGACGCTCAAAGAGGACCCCAGTGGCTATTCAAGGGAGAACAATTCTGGGACTGTCAGATTGGCGGTACCACCGGCAGCTTTCTGCCACCCTGCACCAATTATTTCAACTTTCTGAGCAATGGATATTGGAATCCGAACTATACGGCTCAGACGGTGCAGTTCTACACCAATTCTCCGACCAGCTCCTGGATGGGATTGGCGAAATGGCAGGCCGCCAATCCCAAGGGGCCGGGTGAAGACGGCCCGGACAACGGCGGGGTTGCAGCATATTCAAATCCGATGTGGGTTGATACCGCGTGCTCCGGCGGAACGACTGACTACAATCCCAGTACGTCTTTCCATTTCGGCAGCGGCAGCACGCTTCCGACAACCATCAAGTTCGACACCAGCGGATTTGCGCAAACCTATGACGCCGGGCGCACCGGCACGCCGGCGCTGTGCAATCCAAGCAGTTCATGCGTGGCCGCTGCGACATTCCCGCCGGCTGCGGCCGTGCCCGCCTGCAACTCGAGTTCGTGGTGACGCTGACGACGCTTCAAGGACTTGCGCCGGCCACCCAAGCCTTGAACCAAAAGGCGGCCAGGCGTATGCCGACGCCCGGCCGCAGACTGTTCCGAACGTGGGCCCATGCTCGGTTGAGAATGCCAAAAAAGAGACCGGGTCTTCCGGCGGGGGAAACCATGCATCGACTCAGTTTGAATTGCAAGACCGTGGCAGGCTTGATGATATTCGGCGCTACATTGCTGGACGTTTCGCCGGTCTTGGCCCAGAAGAGCAATTTTACGATTGGCACCGCAACCGGTACCCAGCTTTCCACCTGCCCTTCTGATCCCACGGGCGTCAGTGGAAACTGCTGGGGCTTGAACGTCTCGTGCCCCAACGTTCCACCCCTACAGCCTTACGATGCCACGGTCAAGGTGACGAATCCCTCCGGGGCGTCCATCGGCACTGTCATCTTCCTGACAGGAGGTACCGGGAATGACTTTTACGACAAGCAGTTCCTGTACGGGAGCTCGCTGATTAACCAGGTAGTTGGGGTTGGCTACACCGCCGTTCAGATCGAGTTCGATAACCCGGTGGCTGGCTGGCTTACCGGGCCAGCGGCCGATGGCAACGGACCCCTCTCCCTGGCCTGCCTTCCGTCAACGTCCATGCAGTGGGTTCACGACAACATCCTGAGGTCAGGCACTCCGCTATGCGCGACGGGGAACAGCGGAGGCTCCCAAATGATCGCCTATGCGCTGTCGCAGTATGGTCTGAGCTCAATCTTCTCGATGGTTGAGCCCACCAGCGGTCCTGAACTCTCGCGCCTCGATTACGGCTGCGCCCCTCAGAAAAAGTATACGGCCTGCGCCATCTGCGGCTTCGGGACATTGCAGGAAAGCTACGGGCCCACAATCGCAGAGAGCGGCATCGACCCTGCCTACACCGGAGTGGTTCAACCGGGTGGCCCCTGCTACGAGGGAGTCAAGGGTTCAACGCAGGACGCCAGCCTGTTGCATCATGACAGCACCCTGTCTGATACTTATCCCCCTACGCTTTCGTTCCCAGCGACGGACATTCACTTCGCGTTTGGCGGCCTGGACACCAGCGCTGCCATTCCGGAAGGCCTCGACTGGGCGTCGATGATCACGTCTAAAACCGCTATCGTCTGCGTGCCATCAGCCGGACACATGCTGGCGAGCTCCCAAGCTGGTGCCGTTCAGATCGGGCATGATTTGATCAATTACTGCAAGCTGCAGCCGTGACTTTCGCTGCCGATGGTGATTGCACCTTGCCCCTGCGCTACGCTTGCTCGGCAGTGATTGCTTCAACGATTTGGTCAAGACTCAGATCACGGAAAAAAGCCGGCGCCTGCACACCCTCCGACTCCTGGAAGTTTCCCGTCTCTCGAATGGGTGCGCCACCTGTCCCGTGAACCTTCTCTTGAAGGCATTTCGGAACGCACTGTGGGAATAAAATGCTGCCAAAGTCCACTAGCAACCCCTCTTTGGCAGGCCTGAAAGGCCGAACTAAGGCCTCGTAAATAAATAAGGGTATCAACGTACGACCTTGGGTCTCGGTCTAATGACATAGTTCCAGTCGCCATGAAAGTTGGCGTGTTTCACGTTGACGCACTTCATCTCTTCATTGCTGACCTTGCGCCCAGTGGGA
>DATJYK010000264.1:0-1195 GCA_035578005.1 Terriglobia bacterium | reverse complement strand
GAATCGTTCAGCCGGTGTTTCGAAGTTTAGTGTTTTCCTCGGTCGTTCGTTGAGCCGCCGGGCGACCGCGTTGAGCTCGGCTTGCGAGAAGTTGGAGAGATCAACGCCCTTGGGGAAGTACTGCCTCAAGAGCCCGTTGGTGTTCTCGTTGGATCCGCGCTGCCATGGGCTCTGGGGATCGCAGAAGTAGACCTTGATGTCGGTGGCAAAGGTGAAGCGCTTGTGATCAGCCATCTCCTTGCCGCGGTCCCAAGTCAGCGATCGATAGAGCTCGGTCGGTAGCTTGTGTGCGTGCTTGATGAGCGCGTCGATGACCGTCTCGGTGTCCTTGCTAGCGACTTTCGCGAGCATCACGTAGCGCGTGTGACGCTCGACCAGCGTCGCGATCTGGCTGTTCTTGCTGCCGAACAGCAGATCACCTTCCCAGTGACCTGGCACGGCGCGGTCTTCAGCCGCGGCAGGGCGCTCGCTGATGGACACGGCGTCCGTGATTTGACCGTGAATGGGCGTCTTTTGTGTGTGGTGCCTCGAGCGACGCATCCCGCGCGTGCGCCGCAGGTGCTCCAGCAGCTCTCTCTTCAGAGCCCCGCGGGCCTGGATGAAGAGGCTGCGATAGATGGTCTCGTGTGACACCTGATGGGCTTCATCACCTGGGTAGGTGTGCTTGAGCCAGCCGGCAATCTGCTCTGGCGACCACTCCAGCTTGAGCTTGCTCGCAACCAATTGTGCCAATGGCCGATTGCGCGCCAGTTTACAGAGCTTCGGCCGCAGAGCCCGGTCCCAGGCCGCCTGGTCGGCACGGCTGGCTCGATAGCCTTCACGTCCGCCATTGCGCCGAATCTCCCGGCTTACCGTCGACGGTGCTCGCTTGAGCAACGCCGCGATCGACCGGATCGAGCGTCCCTCAACCACGCCACGCGAGATCTCCTCGCGCTCGGTCAAGGTCAACGCCGTATCGCAGCGATGCCTTTTGCGGGGACGAATCCCGCCCGACTCACCCAGAATGCGAGCTATCGATGGATGGTGTCGATCAAACAGCTTGGCGATCTGGTGAATCGTGTCGCCCTTGCGCCAGCGCTCCCACATGAGAGCCCTCTGGCTTTCGGTGTAGCGAATCCGCGGCCTTCTCTCCATTGGCAACACCCCTTCCGCTGAGGTAGCGTTTAGTGTGTTGCATCGATCAGTTGAAACCGCA
>DATJYK010000263.1:0-1976 GCA_035578005.1 Terriglobia bacterium | reverse complement strand
CTAGCGGGACTTTACTCGGAAGGTAGCCATTCCAGCGGGCGGGCTATCGCTAATGTCTTGACTGCAAAGGTAGTTCGCCCGCCGTTTCCCTCCGCCAATCCGTATTACCCTATTATAGCGATATTTTGATCATAAATCGCGGGATTTCTCTTGACATCGAGGGCAGATGATTCTATTGTATTACCCTATATGGCCTCACTCATCGCTAAGAAAAAAGCCCATCAGCTCTACTACTACGTCGTGGAAAGCGCCCGCGTCGACGGCAAGCCTCGCATCGTGCAGCAGACCTATCTCGGCACCGCCGAGCGCGTCGCCGCGCTCGTCAAGGACCGCACCGCCCCCCTCCCCTTGTCCGCCACCACGGTCGACTTCGGACTGCCCGGCGCCCTCTGGCTCGCCGCCCAACAGAGTGGCGTTTGGGCGGTCCTCGCGTCCCTGTGGCCGAAACCGCGCTCCGGCCCCTCTCCCGCGCACTATCTGCTCTTAGCCGCGATTCACCGCATTTGTCAGCCGGGGCCCAAAACCGAGGTGGCCGACTGGTATCGTCACACCCTCCTGCACTCCCGCTGGGGCTTTCCCGCCGAGCGCTTCACCTCACAGGAGTTCTGGGACTGCTTCGATCGCCTGCAGACCGGCGTGGAGGGAGAGAAGGACGAACTCGATCAGGCGCAATCGCGGCTGCTGGCGGTCTGGAAAGAGAAGCAGTGGGTGAGCCGCCGCCTGCTGGCCTATGACACCACGAATTTCTATACCTGGGTGGCGAGTACCAACACCCGCAACCAGCTGGCACAGCGCGGGCACAACAAGCAAGGCCGGCATAATCTGCGGCAGGTGGGCCTGAGCTACGTGTTGGACGGGGAGAACGGCCTCAGCCTCTGTCACCATGTCTACCCGGGCAACGTCGCCGATGCGGAGGAATTCCCCGTGGCCTTGCAGCGCATGGGGGCTTTGCTGGATCAGCACGGCATGGCCCGTGACACGGTGACGCTGGTATTGGACAAAGGATCGGCGGCCTTGGCCAACACCTTGGAATTGGAGAAGGCGGGCGTGGGCTGGATCTCCGCCCTGCCTTGGAACCAGGCCCCGGCCGAGTTCCGCGAGCGGCCCCCGGAACAATTGCCGGCCCTGAACAACCCTCCCGGAACGCGGGCCGCCGCCGAGCGCTGGGTCGTACACGGCAAGGAATACCTGTGCGTACTGAAGTACTCCGCGCCGTTTGCCAGTGAACAGTTACACAGCCTGACCACGGCCCTGAGCAAGGCCTTGCCGTCGATGCGGCGCCTGGCGACGGAACTGGCCAAGCCCGGCGCACGCTTTACCGAAGCGGGGATTCGCCACAAGATCGCGCGCTGGCTGGCCGGGGCTTTTGTTTCCGAGTTGGTTCACTACCAATTGGAGCAGCGCGACGGCCGCTGGCACTTGCAGTTTGATTTTGATCATGCGGCTTTCGAGCGTTTACTGGCCCACCGCCTGGGTCGCACCACCTTGCTGACCAATCACCTGGACTGGACCGCCGAACAGGTAGTGGCCGCCTATGCCGGGCAGCAACCGGTCGAGCGCGTCTTCCGCGGGCTCAAGGAGGGAGACTGGTTGGGATGGGGACCCATGTACCACTGGACGGACAGCAAGATTCGCGTTCACGCCTTTTACTGCATGCTGGGAATCTCCCTGCTGCAGTACCTGCACAAAAGAGCGCAAGCCGCTTGGCCCGGCCTGTCGATGGACCAATTGCTGGAGGAACTTCGCCAAATCCAACAGTTCACCTTGCTCTATCCGCCGCAAGGCGAAAAGGGGCCCAACCGGGTCGCCACTGTGCTCTCGAAGCAAACCCTCGCTCAGCAAAGCTTGGCCAAACAGCTCGGCTTGGATGCCCTGCGTAGTACCCCACGTGGGTAATACGCCTTCTCGCCTATCAACCCTTCCCCCATCAGACACTTACCCGTGTCCATAGACCCTTTCGAGTAAAGTCCCGCTAG
>DATJYK010000262.1:0-2378 GCA_035578005.1 Terriglobia bacterium | reverse complement strand
TGAGCCCGTTCTTCAGCAATTTCGCAAACATGGCGCAGCGTTTCGATGCCGCCGGCGCTGACGGTCTGGTGCTGTTCAACCGTTTCTATCAGCCGGACATTGATCTTGAGGAACTCGAAATTCGCCCGAATGTTCTGCTGAGTTCGCAGCAGGCGCTGCGGCTGCCGCTGACCTGGATCGGCATTCTTTACGGCAAAGTCAGAGCGAGCCTGGCGGGCACGAGCGGTGTGCATACCGCCGAAGATGTCGTGAAATTGTTGATGGTCGGCGCGAACGTCACCATGTTGTGCTCATCGCTGATGCGGCATGGCATCAATCATCTACGGCATGTCGAGCGCGAACTGCGCGAGTGGATGGAAGAGCACGAGTACGAGTCGGTACGCCAGATGCAGGGCAGCATGAGCCAGCAGCGCTGCGCCGATCCTGGAGCCTTCGAGCGGGCTCAGTACATGCGCGCGGTCAAGGGGATGACGCACATCCACATGGCGGGATGGCGCTGAAAAGAGTTCTGAAAAGGCACGGCTCAAGCCGCGCCGTGTGGGCCAGATCGACAATTGGGCATTTGCCCGCTGGGGTGCAATCGTGTCAGTCATACATTCTGTTGAAATCAGCAATCTTGAAAACCAGCAAGTCGCCGCTCCACGCAAATCGATAGATGATTCCGCGACCGAGAAGGCGCGCCGCGAACGCCGCCGCGCTCTGATTCTTCCGCGCGAGCACGGCGCGTGGGGGCTGCTGCTCGTCCCGATGGTCACTGGAGCAGGAGTCGCATTCGAAAAGGCCAGTCACATTTTTCCTCTCATTCTTCTTTTGACTGCGGCGCTCGCGCTGTTCTGGCTCCGCACTCCTCTCGAAAATCTTCTCGGCACTACTGCGATGCGGGCGCAAAGCGTTGAAGAGTCGCACACGCTGCGCTCGGTCATTGTGATGTTGGCGGTGGTCGCCGGGGTCGCCCTATCATTTCTACTTTGGGCCGGACGCAACGCCGATCTCTGGCCGCTTGGCGCGACTGTGGCAGTGGCCTTCATTGCGCAAGCCATACTCAAGAAGATCAGCCGCCGGACTCGCATGCTTTCCGAGATGGTCGGCATCATTGGCCTCACCGCTTCGGCGCCCGCCGCGTATTACGTGATTACCGGACAATTCGACGACCGCGCGTGGATGCTCTGGCTCGCCAACATCCTGTTCGCCGGCGACCAGATTCACTACGTGCAACTGCGCATTCACACGGCAAAGATCCAGGGGTTCCGCGCCAAGCTCGTGCATGGCTGGGCATTCGCCGTTGGACAAGCCATCATGACGGCCATCATCACGGTCGCCTGCCTGGCGCGTCAGATGCCTGCGATCGCCTCGCTGGCCTTCGCGCCGCTGCTCTTCCGCGGATGGTTTTACTTCGTTCAGGAACCCTCGCAGCTCATCGTCCGCCGCCTCGGCTGGAGCGAACTGAAGCATGCGACCGCGTTCTGCGTGCTGCTGATCGCGGCGTTTGTTCTGGCGCGATAAGGTGCCAACTCTCCTTCGGGAGGGCGCCAACGCGATGACTCCCAACACACTGTCATCCTGAGCGGAGCAGCAGGAGGAGCAACGCGAGTCCTGCTGTGCAGTGGAAGGATCCCTAGGCACTCGATGAACTCCGGGGGGTCTCGGGGTAGACTCCATTTGGTGGCTTGCGTTGGGTTGCTTTTGAGTTGGGGTTCGTGGGAATGTTGGCAGAAAGTGCGGTCGCTGCGCTCCCTGAACGGGCGAAGGCGCCCGTTCCCACAGTTGGGCGCGCGGGGGCGCGCGCCCCACACCTGTCTGGTCCACACTTGGCTGCCGCTGCGCGGCGGGCCAGGATTCTGCCGCCGTCTTCGAGGCGTTCTTCCCAGTGCGGGTCTTGTGGGTCTACCTCGTGTGGCTCTTTTGCGGCTACGGCTGGGAGTTCGGCTTCTTCGTCCAGGACTGCTCGGCCGCCTTCGTTGGTGATTGGGTCGAGAGTTTCTTCTGGAGGCATCGCGTATTCGGGGATCTCACGAACTTTTTTCTCGACCTGGCTGGCGAGGCGGACGCGGCTGGCATTCTTCACGGCGATGTGCAGGGCGCGGATGATCAGCGTGGCGCGCTTTATGTCGAGCGTGTTGCGGACCAGTCCGTTGATGACTTCCATGAGCGAGGCCTGCATGGAATCTTCATCTTCGATGATGGCGATGGGATGCAGGCGCGAGAACGGCGGACGGCGCACGCTGCGATGGGCTTGCTGGTGGAAGTAGCAGAACTGCTCTCCGCGAAGTGCGGGGGAGCCGCAACGGACTCCGGAGACCTTGATATGAGTGCACGAGTTGGTTTGAGGCATGTTGGATATCCTGTCGAGAATTTTTTTGTAGTTGCGCCGGAAAATC
>DATJYK010000261.1:0-21486 GCA_035578005.1 Terriglobia bacterium | reverse complement strand
TGATCATCAGCATCGAGGCCAGGGCGCGCCCGATGACCGTCCGGGGCGAGATATCGCCATAACCCACGGTGGTCACCGTGACGATCGCCCAATACATTGCGGTAGGAATGCTGGTGAAGCCGTTCGCCTCGCCCTCGATCTGATACATCATCGCTCCAGCGATGATGACGATGGCAAGGACGGCAAAGAGAAAGACGAGTATCTTGCGCATGCTCTGCTGGAGGGCAACGCGCATCGCGGTGGCTTCGCCGATGTATTGGGTGAGTTTCAAAATGCGGAAGACGCGGAGCATGCGAAGAGAACGCACCACGGTGAAGGAGTGCGCCGCTCCAAAGAGGAGGCTCAGGTAAATCGGCGCGACGGCGAGCAGATCGACGATGCCGAAAAAGCTTTTCGCATAGCCTTTGGCGTCCCTAGCGCAAACAAGACGGGCGACATACTCGATGGTAAAAAGCGCGGTGAAGATCCACTCCGCAACTCGAAGACATAATCCATAGCTTTCACGGATCGGGCGGACGCTCTCCAGAAGCACGCTGAGTACACTGAGCAGAATCAGTGTGAGAAGGATCACGTCAAACAGCCGGCCGGCGCTTGTGTCGTGAGCAAAGATCACTGCGCCCCACCGGTCTCGCCAGGGAGCGCGGTCGTGATCGGCAATGTGCGAGTCAGCCATCAGTGAGAACCGGTCCTGCTGGCGCATAGCGCAGCTACACGAACCTCTTCGGTCTGTTCCTTAACAGTTCCAGCTTCGTACCCGGCGGCGAACATATCGCCGCGCAGACGTGATGTCAATATCAATCGGGATTAGATCAGAGATTGGAGATTAGAGATTGGTGATTTGGTGCTGTCCTAATTTGAACGTAGCGCCGCCATCTTGGCGGCTATCTGCCGGCTGGAAGCCGGCGTTACGGGTCAAATTAGGACAGTACCGGTGATTTGCGATATTTGCGATTAGTGATTTCTGATTGACGATCGCCCGACGCCAGTTAGCCTCGGCGTGACTCATCACGTCTGGCGAAAGAGACCGGTCCGCAGCAGGGCCTCCGCATCGCGGCGGTCCACGCCTTGAGCCGGACGCGAAGGTGAGAATTCGTACTGCCTTCCAGTCGCTGACCCGCGCACCTGCACCGCCGAGTTCTTCAGGTAGCGAAGGTTCACCGGGGCGTGCATCGCTTGCATCACCGCGGCGGTGCGCCACGGACCCACTGGAAGCTGCGTTGCGGCAGGACGGCTGGCGCCAGCGGAGATTCCCGCTGAGTTAGGGTTATTGACCCTGGTTGTCCTCGCCCTCGCGGACGTCGTTGCCTGCCCCAGCGTGGCCTGGAGCGCCGATCGTTTCTGGCCGCAGCACATGGTCAGTTTCTCCTTCCAAGGGTTGAACATCAGCCGGAGTTACCACAGGCTCCTGGCCAAGGCGTTCCAGCAGGCAAGCGGCTCCGGAGAGCGCGAGCCAAACAAACAGCCAATCGAGAGGCCTTCGCGCCAGAAACAACGCCGCCGGCGCGGCGATCCAAAGGCTGAGACACTTGAAGCAATCCATCAAGGCGCCCGCGAAGCTGCGCCCCAGGCGCATGCGCAATCGAACCACAAGATCCGCCGGCCCGTCTTCAAGAGCGAGCAAATGAGTCACTCGCCAGGTAGCAAGTGTTGCCACTACAAACCTGATCCAAAAGCCCGGTTCACGCATAAGCCGCTGGACCTGGGAGCGCGGGCGTCTCGCCCGCCCGTCCCATTGACGATTTCCGATTTTCGATTGCCGATTGAAACGCGCTCTTGAAATCGTCGATCGGCAATCGCCAATCCCGCGGGCGGGCGAGACGCCCGCGCTCCCAGCTTACCAGCCTACAGAGTCTTTGAGGTAGCCGGGCTCCGCTCCTAAAGGGCAGCGAAACCCGGCCCCACCCAACACTACGACGCATTCGACGTATTGGTGCAATTCACCTGAATCGTGAAGCTCTCAAAGCTGACGTTATCCTGATCGTAGTTGCCGAGACTGTCGCAGTTGACAATCGGGCGTTTGTAGACGTTGAGCTGCAGCAGATAGGCGCACGTTTCCGGAAACGCCTGTGCTGCATTCACCGACAAGCGCATCGACCCGCCGCTCCACACCGGCGATACCGCACCTTGCACGAGAGCGGAAGCATAGTCCGGTCCCACTTGGTACTGGCCCAGATGGATCGGGTCCGGCAGCGGCGCCGGAGCCCACGCCGGAGCGATGGGACTCGCCGTGAGTGACCAACTGGCTGCCGCAGCCGCCGGCAAACAGCCCGGCGAGCCGGTGCAGAGCAGATTGATCGACTGGTCCAAGCCATAGAGCAGCTCAAGACCGTAGGAGTAGAGGAACCCGTCCGGATCGTAAGCAGCGAAGTCGATCTGCAACGTGTCGGTGTCAGTGATGCAGATGTTGTCGCATCCCTGCACCACGGTGGTTCCACTCGGGCTGACAATGGCCACCTGCAGGATGGCGCTGGTGGGTTGATCCGTGCAGATGTGAAGTCCGCACGGCTGGCCGCTCGGATCGGTGTTGCCGGGCGCCCGGTTGTCAATATTCACAGCCCACCAGTTGTTCACCGGCGGGTCTTGAGTGTTGGGATCGCAAACCGGAAGCGTAACCGGGTTGGTCAAATTGCCGGAATAACCCGGGCGCTGCCAGCCCACCAACTGCAGCCAATAGGTGCCGTTGGCAAGGTTATTGAGGGATTGCAGCACCATCAGCAGGTCATGCGTGACGGAGTCCCACAATTGAATGCCGTTGTTGGCTTGGTAGTGCGCGATGGTCTCGATGACGTTGTGATTGGTGGCGCCGTCACTAATCGTCGTGACCGGGAACGGAACCGCAGGCCAGGTGAAAATGGGACCAGGCAGCACAACCAGGTGCGTACGGTTGAACCCGCCGAAAGCAGCCAGTGGCAGAGGACTATACGGACCCGCCTGACCCGTGGTGGAATAGAGGAATTCGTAGTAATCCACGTTGACGCCGCCGCCGAAAACGCCGAAGAGGCTGACGTTGCCGGCAAATGGTCGATCCTGCACGCCGGGGCTGTAGAGACCCACCTGTGCGGGCGTTGAAACGTTGCCGACGTTACCCCCGATGGAGCCCACGTTGATGTCACAGATGTCCGAAGGCACGATGCAGTCGCCGTCCGGGCACTGCTCGGGATCGGGGCAGTTGTAGGCGCAGCACGCCTGGTCGTTGGCGGTCAGCGTCACATTGAGATTCGTTGGAATATCCCATCGCGTGTCAAAAATGGTTTCGCTGACGATGGTGTGGGTTTCATTGCCGCAATTCTGCGTCACCTGGAAAATGAGGTCAGCATCGCAATCCCACCACGGATACCACGGGTACCAGGGCCAGATGCGAATGGGGAACTCCGGCGGCAGGACCTCGAGCAAAGAGCTTCGCAGGCTTTCAAGCGTGGCAGCGTCGAATTCAGCATTCGGCGCGGCTTGCACGCGGGAGGCCGCGTTCGTGGCCAGGCCCGGCCGGGAGCTTTTTCCACTTGTGGCGAGCAATTGCTGGAAGACATCCAGGCTTGGCTTGGGAGTAGCCCTGGGCAGCCGGTTGAATTTTGGATTCTGCTTCAGGAAGCCGGTGATTCGATCGACGACGATGGGGTCCAGTTGCCACTCGCGCGTTAGCCACCACCACCACGGCCACCAACCACAACAACGGGTGAAGTTGATCTGAAAAGATCCGGTGGAATCCGTTGTGGCACAACCCACCTGTTCCTGTGACGTCCACCACCACCACCAGTCCACGTCGAAGGCGCAGACATTGGCGCCCACCACCGGACTGCCGTTCGCGCATAACACCCTGCCTGTGACGGTATAGTTCTGGCACCATCGCCACCACCACCAGTAATAATAGGAGGAAATGGCAACCGGCGAGAGCCTTACCTCCGTACTGCTGTGCCAGGAGGATGCAGGCACATTCACGGAGATCGTCTGCAGATGTTTCAAGTCCTCGCTGGAAGCCGTTCCCGGTCCCAATGCCACGTTCAGCAATCCGGGTCTTTCACGAAAATGGAAGTAGGCGGCTCCCTTGCCCTCCTCATTCAACCTCACCGTCTCTTCGTGTGTTTCACCTTTGCTGCCGTAAGCAATGACCTTGACCGGCCGGTCCGGTTTGAAATCCTTCACCTGCGACGCGTCCAAGGGCACTTCCAGTTTGAATCCGTTTCCTTCGTGCATACTCGTCTCCTTTTTGCCCACGGATAAGGCCAGCTAGCTTGGCCCCTCGTTCGGGCTCTCTTGGCGCGCGTCCTGATCCGTCAATGGGGAATTGCAGTGGCGTCGAGCGCTTGTCATCTCGCGACTCTGGACTTGATAGCAGCGTAGAGCCCCCAACCGGCACTTCCAGCGCTGTCAGACACTCTCCCCTTGCCGGCGGATCGGGGCACACAATAGAGTAGTGCCTTTGAGCGCCGTTTCGTTTCACGCAATTCGGTCGGCGATACGCGTCCTTGGCCCGAATGCGCGCTTTCGCAGGTGGGGCTCTACAACTTGGCTATTCGGGTTGACGCGTGGAGCCTCCTAGTCCCGGCCTGATCCGGCCTCTGACACACTAGAAGACTCTCCATGGCCGAGGCGGCCACTCTAAGCAAAAAGTCTATGGCAGCTAACCGAAAGGTTTACCATTCTGTCTGCCGGACGGACCCGAAATAGCCTGTTTGCAAGATGTTAGCGTAAAACTCCGGAATGGCAATTCGCCTGCGGTGCCTTTAACGGAGCCACTAACACCATGCTGATCGGACCTCGGTTGCGCAAGCTTAGGGAGGGGCGAAAGCTCTCCCAGGGCGACATCACGGCGGTGATCGGTTTGCCCCGATCCTACGTCTCGCGCATCGAGAATGGACACGCTGTACCTTCACTAGAAACCCTGAAACGTTTGGCAACCGCCCTTGACGTTCCGCTCTACCGGATCTTTTACGCCGAAGAAGACATTCCCAAGGCCGGCTCATCCCGGCAGTCCTGGGACGAACTGGCCGAGGATCGTGGGCCGTCAGGAGACGAAGCGCGCTTTCTGATCCAAATGCGGGCCCTTGCCAAGAACCTCGGTCGTACGGAGCGCATCTTTCTGCTGAATCTCGCCCGTAGGCTGGTGAACCCCAGGTCTGCCCGGCAGATCGCTGACGGCCCGAAGGAGCCGGAAGCCAGCAGCCGGAAAGGCCGCCCGAGAAATCGGGAGGCAGAAGAGCGAAATCAGAGGTAAGAACGCAGAACACCCGCCCGCCGTCAGCGCGAATTCAACGCGACTCGTACGACCCATCGATAGAACATCCAGCGAGCCACCCTGACTTCCACGGACGTCCTCCGACCTCGGCAGGACACAAATCATGTGAGTCTGGCAGAATATGGTGCAGTGGCATGTCACCGCGAATTCCAGGGTGTGGAATGAATCGTACGCTTTGCCTGCTATTGCTGGTTTTCCTGTTTGGCTTAGACGGCACGCGCAACTGCCAGTTAGCTTTGCCGCCCGGCGCCTGCATGCCTGTCGATGGGCCGCGCGCGTTCGCCGGGGCTCTAGCGAGTGCGGAACCCGGCGGGGCCGGTGCCCAATCCACCGGCGGGAGCGCCCCTCAGGCCGCAGCCCCGGCGGACCTCAACGCACTCCTGCAGCAGGCCGAAGACGCCCTAGAAAAGAAGGACTATCAAGCAGCTCTGGCCCCTCTTCAAATAGTCGTCCATGCGGCACCGGACAGGGCCGACGCCTGGTTCTATCTGGGCTTCACATACCACGGTCTGCACCAGGATGGGGATGCCCGCTCCGCTTACGAAAGGGCCACGAAGTTGAATCCGGATCTTTATCAGGCGCAAGCAAACCTGGGACTACTGCTGTTCGCGATGAAAGACGTCGCCGGCGCACTGCCCCATCTGCAGAAGGCTGTGGCCTTGAAACCCGGCGACGCTCGTCCGCACCTTGATCTTGGTGTTGCACTCGAAGCAAGCGGCCAGACTGCGGCAGCAGAGGCGGAGTTGCGCCAGGCGCTGCAGCTTGACCCGAAGCTCGAGGCGGCTGCCTACCAACTGGGCAAATTGGAACTCGACCAAAAGCAATACAGCGCGGCCGCTGATGACTTTGGGAGGGCACTCGCTCTAAACCAGGGGCGTGCTGAAGCGGAGTTGGGGCTAGCGTCCGCCTACGAAGGGCTCGGGCAAGCCTCAGAGGCCGAACAGCACTTCGAGAAGTACCTCAAGCTGCAGCCCGTGGACGCCTCAGTGCGATTTCATCTGGCCCGCCTGTACTTACAGGAGAACAAAGCCGACTTGGCCCTAACTCATCTCCAGCAGCTCGCGCAAACACATGTCGAACTTCCAGGCCTTGACGCGGCCCTGGGTGACGCTTACGCACGGTCCGGAAAATTCAGCGACTCTGAATCCTACTACCGAAGAACGCTGGCGGCCACACCTAGCGGGCCTGATGCCGCCGGTCTCCACCGTGCATTAGCGACGACTTTGGTGAAGGAAGGCAAGGCGACAGAGGCGGAGAGCGAATTCCGCGCGGCCCTCCGGCTTGACCCTAATGATGCGGACGCCTCGAAGGGGCTCGCGGAGAGCCTTTACTTGCAAGATCGCTGGGCAGACGCGGCGCCCATCATCGAGCGGCTGGTGCAATCACCGTCGGCGCCGGCCGGACTTTATTTCTTCCTCGCGACTTGTTACGACCACTTGCGTGACCGAAAACGGGCTCTCGATGCATATGAACAATTCCTGCAGCGTTCGAACGGATCGAATCCGGACCAGGAGTGGCAGGCTCGTCAGCGCGCCAAGCTCCTGAGTCGCGAGCTTGGAAAACCCATCAGATGATGCGAAATAGCGAACCGAGGGTCACACCTGGCAGACCTTTCCCACGTTTCGCCGGGCCGCATCCTTCGATCAGAAGCGGTATAATTGTGGTATGAGGGTGCTCGGGCCTTCAGGTCGACTTGCACTTGCCTGGGCTGTCGGGCTCGGGATGATCGTGGCGCCGGCCGCGAGTTTGGCACATCACTCGGACACCGAACCTGAGCTCTTGGGGCGCCTCGCGAATGAGACCCATCCTACCAAGAAGGCCAAAATCGAAATTCGGCTCGGCCGTCTCAAGCTCGAACAGGCCGCCGCGGCTTACGATAAGGATCAAGTAGAGGCTGGCGCCAAGCTGCTGGACTCGTACTTGAGCTGGATGAAGCAAGCCTGGAATCTGCTCCATGACTCCGGCCGTGACGCCAGCCACCGGCCGCAGGGCTTTATTGACCTGGATATCGCCCTACGCGAAGACGTCCGCAAACTGGCGGACCTCAGGGTTCACACACCCTTGGCGGACCGGACTCCTATCGAGCGCATCGGCGTGGAGACCGACGCCTTACACACGCAGGTGCTGGCTGCGCTCTTTCCCGGCGGACAACTAGAAGGCTCGGGTTCCCCAACTCAGGCGAAACCCGAGAAGGGGCCGGCTTCCGCCCTGCGGCCCGAAGGCTCTCCGCCATGAGCCGCGCTTTTGCCGTGCGTGCTGGGCTGGCGCTGGCGGTGATGCTCAGCCTCGCCAACTATTCGCGCCTGCTTGCCGATGATCCCGCAGCTTTGACGCAGGAGGAGGAGGATCGCATCCGCGACGCCCAGGACCCCAGTGATCGCATTGCGATTTATCTGGAGCTCAGCGCTGAACGCCTGGAGCGCTTCAATGCGATTCGCCAGGCGCCGGCGGACGCCAGCGAAGTGGCCGAACGCAGCGCCACGCTGGACCAGATTCTGAGCCAATATATTGCCCTGGATGATGAACTGAAGAACTGGATTCAGGACCAGTTCGATACCGGTCACGACATGCGCAGGGGACTGCGAGGCGTCATCGATGTGGCGCCTAAGCAGCTCGCACTGCTCAACCAGGTGCAGCAGATGCCGGACCGCTATTTCACGGATTATCGGTCAAGCCTGCGGGACGCCATTACCGACGTGAACGACACGATCAACGGCGCCACGCAGGCGCTGGCCGAACAGGAAAAGAAGTGGGGCGCTTTGAAACGGGAGGAGAAAGCTGACGCCAAAGCCGCCAAAGAGGCCCTCCAAGACGAAAAGAAACACCAGAAGCAGGAGCAAAAGCTCCGGAAAAAGCAGGACCGGAAAGGCATACCCGAGGACGAGGACCAGCAAAACTGAGTGCGCGAGCCACTCCATCCTGCGGCGCATGCTGACACCGGCGCGGGCCACCGCGCCAACACACGGAACCTCAGGAGCGACGGCCAGACGAAGTTCTCAAGCCAGCAGCTAACCCTTTGGGATGATGTGCTGCCTGTGGCGCCGGAGCGAGCGCCGGCAATAGATCAACCCGCGGCGTCGACCTCCGTTAACCGATTCAAGTCTCCTCCCATCCGGACCTCCGTGAACCAGGCCACGCTCGCGGAGGTCTTCGGGCGCGTCTATCGCCGGCTCGGACCTCGCCAGGTTATCCCTTCGTTTAAAGTGTCCTTTCGCCGCTTCACCGGATTGCGAAGCGCCATCCGAACACCGCGAAAGAACCACATCGAGGCCAGTCTCTCGGACCTTCTTGAGGAGGCGCCGCCTCTCGTCATCGAGGCGCTCGCGGAGATTCTAATCACCCGGCTGTTCCGCATGAAGACGTCGCGAGAGGCGAACGAGTGTTACAGGGCCTGGGCAGAGAGTCAGCCTGTCGTGCGCCGGACAGAAGAAATCCGTCGCCTGCGCGGACGCAAGCGACTACGGCCTCCCGAAGGATTTTGGTTCAATCTGAGGGAAGTATTCGATGATCTGAATCACCGTTACTTTGGTGGCGAAGTCGTATCCGTACGCATCGGGTGGAGTCCGAATCGGTCACGGACGATGCTCGGGCACTTCGACTCGTCTCACCGCACCATTACGGTGACGCGATGGCTGGACGCGCACCGTGTGCCCCGCTACGTTGTGGAATATCTCGTTTTTCACGAGATGCTGCACGCACGCTTTCCCGTGGAACACCGGAACCACCGGCGCGTGGTGCACTCTGCGGCTTTTCGCGAAGCCGAGCGCGCGTTTCCCCATTACAACAGGGCTATCCGCTGGCTCCGCGGAATGAAGATTGACGGTTGAGGCGGAAAAGGGGACAGCGCTACCGGTCCGGCCGAGACGCATCGGCGCCGCCTCCGGTGAGGATCCACAGTCCGGAACCCATCCGCTACAGACTACCCGGAGCTTTCGTGTAGCCCTTTGCGGCGTCCTGATACGCTCGCAGGGAACTCTTGTCAACGACGCCGACACCGGTATCGATCAGCGTGGGTAGCGGTGAGGCAGGAGCCGTGCGCCAATTCGCGAACTCGTGCACCACGTTGTGGTGAAGGTCGTCAAGGAATCTTACACCGTAGAATGCCATGGTATAAGGCTTCTGCGCCGTTGAAGACAGAATGGCACCGGAACTGATGAAGTCCATCGTCTCCGGATCCTTGTCCATGGCGACGATGGGCACTTTGCCGTCGAGATTCAGGCGGTGCAAGGCTTCGGCGGCGCCCGGGCCGCCCGACGCCTCCAGGCAGAGAATGCCATCCATCTTCGCCTTCTTGGCGACCAAAGCGGAGATCTGGTCATTAGCCTTGGTCGGGTCGCCTTGGTCATCCATCACCTGAAAGTGAATCTTAGGAAAACGCTCAAAAGAGTCCTTAACGCCACGCAAGCGTTCCTCCAAGTTGTACTGGCCGGGAACCGTTACTATTTCCACCTCGCCTTCGCCGTGCAAGGCTTCCGCGATGCGGGTGCCGCTCGACACCCCGGCGCGATAGTTGTCCGTTCCGATGAACATGAGCCGTCCGGAATCAGGAGCGTCAGAGTCAATACAGATGATCGGAATGCCCTCCTTGATCGCGCTTGAAATGGGGCCGTTGAACAGATCGGCGACCGCCGGCGACACCAGGATGCCGCTGGGATGCGACGCCACGGTTTGGTTGAAGGCGTTAAGCTCGTCGTTCGGAGAGTAAGTATCTGGGCCCACCATCTCGGCTTTGACCCCGAATCCGAGCTGGCGAATGGCATCTGAGAAGCCTGCGTTCGCTTCCTGCCAGTAAGGCAGTTTGTTGTTGGTGGCCACCAACACGTAGTGCTCGTCCTCGTGCGGCGCCTTGCCGCACGAGACCAGGAGCGCTGCGCACGCCATCGTCACCAGAAGCCCACGGATATTTCGAGCCGGTCCCACACTCACCTCACACCCCCTACGCCAGGAGTTGAAGGGCCACCGGCCCGGGCGGATTCCAATAGGCGCGCCAGCCGGTGCATCGAAATGGCCCAACGAAGACACTGAGATTATCACAAAACCGTGCGAAGGCAAGCTGTAAACCCGACCCGCCCGGCCCGCCGGGACTCAGTTGGCCGCGTCGGCCCGTGTTCCGGCAATGGCCGAGACTCCCACCCGCCGCCCCGTCCCGGCGTTTTCTGCCGCTTGTCGTGCTTCTACAAGCCTCGGCCCTCAGCAGGCTACACACTAGCCTATGTGATGCGCAGGAAGTTCAGGGCTGATTCCACCACCAGTTTGGGGCTGTTGGTGAAGGCGCTTACTTCGTAGGGGCAGCCGATCTTGCAACCCTTGCAGAAATCCCACAAGGTCGCTTCCTGGGTGATGATCTTCTTCACCTCGGGATGGGCGAAGATCTCGCGCACCGGCGCCTGAGAGTGGAACAGCGTCTTGAAAGCACAGGGCAGATGGATGGAGCCGTCGGGCTTCATCGAAATCAGCTTGGAGGGATGGCGGCACGGAAACTGCGGGCCGAAGCCGCCCTTGCGGTAGAAATCGTAGTAGTGAGTGTAGAACCTGACGTTCTTGGGGTAGGCTTTGCGCAGCGCCCGCAGTTCCCTCTCCGCGATGTCAATCTGCTCCCCGTGCAGCTCCGAATCGGGCAACAATTCGCCCTCGCGCATCACATTGTGAACCGCTTCGGGGTGAAGCACCAGGTTGCGCCCTCTACAAAATTCGGCCAGAGCCTGCAGGCCGCCGAGGTTTTCCATATTCACCGCGGCGTTAATCTGAGTGGTGAAAGGCTTGCGTTTGGTCAGGACGTAGTCCAGGTTCTTGATAATGGTGGGCAGCCCTTCCACCCCGCGCCGCTTTGCGAACACCTTTTCGTCAAGTGAGTCGATCGAGATTTCGAGCAGATCCAGCTTGGCCACACCCTCGGCGTGCTTGCGGATCAAGAGGCCGTTGGTGGGCATCGAAGTCCAGAAGCCCTTTTCCTTCGCATAGGCGATGTAATCGGACGTGTTGGGGTTCAGCAGAGGCTCGCCGCCAGAGAAACTGAAGGCAAACAGGCCCAGGTCAGCGAATTCATCCATTCGCTTGAAGATGCGCTCCCGCTGCGCGCGTGTGGTGAGGTCGTTATACTTGCCCTCGACACCGAACATGCAATACTCGCAGAACATGTTGCACATCAGCGTGGTTTCAAACATCACCATATAAGGGATGCTGAACCCGGACGCGATCTGCTTGAGGGCGGCCTTCGCAATATAGGAATATCTCATCTTCAACCTTTGATGCTCCGTCAGAGCCCTAGGATCAGTACGGCATTTTGTGCTTGTCCAGGAAATTGTAAAGCGCCCGCCGCGAAATGCCCAAAATGTCGCAGGCCTTAGCCTTGTTCGCGGAGCACAATCTCAGCACGTAAATGATATAGCGCCTCCGCAAGTCCTCAAGCGAGGGTAGGTCCGCAAAGAGGTCCTCAGGCCGCCGGCTGTCGGGAGGTCCGGGCCGGAACTTGGGCGGGAGGTCATCCGGCGTGATCACCCCGGTGCGGTTCAGCGCCACCGCGGACTCCAAGGTGTTCTCGAGCTCGCGCACGTTTCCGGGCCATCCGTAGGAGACCAGCGCGGAAAGCGTATCCGGCGAAATCGAATAGGATTGCCCGCGCTCCTGCCCGAGGCGCCTCAGGAAATGGTCAATGAGCAGCGGGATATCCTCCGAGCGGTCGCGCAGCGGCGGCAGATCGATCTCCACCACCCGCAGCCGGTAGTAAAGGTCTTCGCGAAATCTGTTTTGCCGCACCAGTTCATACAGGGGCCTGTTGGTGGCGGCGATGAATCGCACATCAATGCGGAGGGATTGCGAGCCGCCCACCCGGCGCACTTCCTGCTCTTCGATGGTGCGGAGCAGTTTTACCTGTAACGCGCGGCTCATCTCAGAAACCTCGTCGAGGAATACTGTGCCGCTGCTGGCCTCCTCCAGGATGCCGCGCTTGTTCTCGAAGGCGCCCGTGAAGGAACCCCGCACGTGGCCGAAAAGCTCCGTTTCCAGCAGTGACTCTGTAAGCGCGCCGCAATTGACGGCGACGAACGGCTCTTTGGCGCGCCCACTGTTGTAATGGAGCGCCTTGGCTACCAGCTCTTTGCCGGTCCCGCTCTCCCCGGTGACTAGAACGGTGGAGCGGGCCTCTGACACCATGGCAATCTTCTTGTAGACCTCCAACATAACGGGACTTCGGCCCACCAGCGTGGTGTTCTGCGCCTGGCTGCCGAGCTGGCGCTTAAGATTCCGATTCTCGTTGATAAGACTACGATTACGGAGTGCGCGCCCCACCAACATCACGACTTCTTCCAGCCTGAACGGCTTGGAAAGATAATCGAAGGCGCCCGCCTTCACAGCTTCGATCGCCGTCTCCATGGAGCCAAACGCCGTAATCAGAATCACCTCGGACTCGGGCTGAATCGCCTTGTAGGTTCGCAGCACGTCGAGCCCGTTAAGGTTAGGCCCAAGCTTCATGTCGCTGATGATCACGTCGAAAGACTGCTGCCGCCCGATTTCCAGGGCCTCCTCACCACTGCCGGAAGTCACCACCACATGACCCTCGGCGCCTAGGACCTCGTTCAGCAGGTCCCGTGTGGTGGCGTCATCATCAACCACCAGGATGTTTGCACCTTGGGCTTCACTCATGGTTGGTCATCAATACGACGTGAGATTCGAAGCCATTGAGCCACTAACAGTTGGCGGAGCTCCGAGCCAGTTTTAGGCAATCGAAACTTATCTCCAATAATACCATAGTCTTGCGATGCTTGAGTCTGGTTGTTTCCCTGCGCAATTCGAAAATCTCGGGTTCGATTGGGTTCGTTTTGCAACCTCGTTTTAGGCCATTTTTGTTACTTATCTATAATAGAATAAGTTAATTGAGTGTTTTGGGTTCGTTTTTCAAACTCGCGCCAAAAGGACGCAAACTTTATACCATAAGTCGCATTTAATCAATCAGATGTTGTTATGGGTTCGCTCTGGCAAATGGAAACACGTCCCGGGGAGGTGCCAAACCAATTTGCCGGTGAGAGGTACCAAAGCGTTGAACGGCGTTGGAACCTTTTCTCGCGCCTGAGGGCTTCCAAAACGCTGCGAGATCCCTCCCGGTGACCGCCCACTCGCGTGAGTCGCGCAACGCCCCGGAAAGCAAAGATGAAGATTTCGGATGAGGCGTAAACACCGGAAGACGCCACAACTCATCCCCACTCGCCCTCCTCCAAAGGGGAGTGCCGAGGCGCTCAGCCTCAACGAACTCCATCTTGTGAGTATATCATCGCTTCTCAGAGTCTTCAATATAGCGTGTCCGATGGGGTCCGAAGGGGTGGGCGACATAGAAGTCATAAAGGGCTGGTTTCTTTTTTTTTGGTTGCAGACTTCCGTGCGTATGATATACGCTAGGAGCTGGAGGAACTTCTATGCTCCATTCCCTTTCCGAGTTAGAACAGCGCCGACAGAGGATTGCTCAGCAAATCGCCCAACTCGGGGACCTTCGGCCCGGTTCCCTCAGCAGCACGTCGGGTCAGTGTGGCAAGCCTAGCTGTCGCTGTCATCGACCCGGTGAGCCCGGTCACGGTCCCAATCTGCGGCTGACCTATAAAGTCGAGGGCAAGACCATCTCCGAATCCTTGTCCACTCCTGCGGCCATCCGCAAAGCCGAGCGCGAGGTGGCGGAGTTCCGCAAATTCCAAGAACTGAGTCGCGAATTTGTCGGGACCAATACGGAAATCTGCCGCGCGCGACCGGCCGAGGAGGAGCCGCCCACGGACCAGGAAAAAAAACGGCGGCCGCCATCCGGCAAGAGATCACGCGCGAAGTAGATCAGCTCTTGCGGGTGGTTTTCCAGGATCGGCGCAAGACCGGGCGCCTCGATCTAGAGGCGGTGGAGATGGCGGTGCGCTCGGCCCTGCACCGGGCGGGCGCCGCCGCCTTGAGCCATTTACTCCAGTTTCCCGCACCGAGCCCGGAACAACGCACCGTGCCTTGCCCCTGCGGCCAACAAGCTCACTACCGCCAACTGCGCACCAAGTCCGTGCTGACCGCCGTGGGACCGGTGCAGGTTTCGCGTCCCTACTATGGGTGCCCGGCCTGTCACGCCGGCCAATTCCCCGTCGATGCCGAACTGGACATCGAGAACACGGCATTCTCTCCCGGGGTGCGCCGTATGCAGGCGCTGGTGGGCCAGGATTCCCCCTTCGATCACGGCCGCCAACAGATGAAAGTTCTGGCCGGCTTGGAGGTGACCGCCAAATCGGTGGAGCGTACCGCCGAGGCCCTCGGGGCTGACATCGCTCAGTGCGAACAAGGGGAGATCCAGAAAGCTCTGCGCTTGGACCTTTCGGGGGTGGTGGACGAGCCCATTCCCATCCTGTACGTGCAAATGGATGGGACGGGAGTGCCGGTGGTGAAGAAAGAGACGGCGGGTCGGCAAGGCAAGGTCCAGGGCCAACCGGCCCATACGCGGGAAGTCAAGTTGGGGTGTGTGTTCACTCAGACGACGTGGGATAAGGAGGGCTACCCGATCCGCGCTCCCGATTCCACCACCTATACCGGCGCCGTCGAAACCGCCCAGGAGTTCGGCTGGCGCCTTTACCGGGAGGCCTGCAAACGGGGCTGGAGCCGCGCCCCGAAGCAGGTCGTGATGGGCGACGGGGCCGAATGGATTTGGAATCTGGCTGCCGAGCACTTTCCCGGAGCCATTCACATTGTTGACCTTTACCACGCGCGTCAGCATCTGTGGGAGTTGGCGCGCCGCTTGTACCCGAACGATGAAGGGAATCAGAAGGGCTGGATGAAGCTTCACCAGAAGCGCCTGCTGGATCGGGGGAAAATCGAAAGGCTGGTAGGCGCGCTCCGCGCCCTCCCCGCCGACAGCGCCGAAGTCGCAGAGAAGATCCACACCGAGGCGGACTATTTTGAGAGGAATGCGGAGCGTATGCGATACCCCCAGTTCCGCCGCCAACACCTCTTTGTGGGCTCGGGAGTCATCGAACCCGGCTGCAAGACCGTGATCGCTTCCCGTCTCAAACGGTCGGGAATGTTCTGGACGGTCCGCGGAGCGAACGCCATCGTGGCCTTGCGCTGCTCTTACCTCAATGGCCGCTTTGAGGATTACTGGGAGGACCGCCGGGTGGCTAGTGCCGCTTAACTCCAACTTCTATTTCGCACACCCCGCTTCGCGGGGCATCGCTCCCGCCAGCAGAAGTACGGCGCCGCAATACATCAGCGTATCCGCCAGGTAATTGAGGCCATTGTCGAGGCTGGCACGCTCCACCACTGCGATCGGCAAATAGACAGCCAGTTCCACGAAGAGTACGGTCAAACCCAGCCACGTTGCGGCGGCGCGGGTTTTCTTGCCGATCAGTAGCAGGGCACCCGCGACGGCGTAAACTACGGCCGCCAGGTACGTCCAAATGGCGTGTCCGTAGACGTACGCAGGAGTCAGCGGTTCCAGCGGAACGCCGGGGACGTGATCGCCGTGCGCGAATTGCTCGAAGCTGTAGAACAACACGGGAATGGCAACAAAGTGTCGCGCAACGGCCGCAGCGATGTGCGTGCCGCGCTCGCGCCACTGCGCGGTGAGGCTGGCAGCCAGCGCTAGAGCGCCGCCGCTGAAGGATAATTCCCGCAGCGTAAGTATGGCCGCGAACCGATTGTGCGGATGGCGCGCCCAACCCGGGGCGTCCATCAGCACGACGAAAAGGAAGAACGTCAAGGCAAGCAAACTTGCCGCAAGACGCGCCTGAATGCCCGTCACCAAACTCAGCGCGGCAGCGATGAAGCAAGCGCCTACCAAGTACGCCCAAAACAGATGCCACGGAATCCACGCCGGTACGATCGACGCGATGGCCTTCGTCAGCGTGAAATGTTCGGTACCGAAGGCTGCGAGTGGCGCCGCGTAGAAAAGCGGCCCGAAGAGAATCAGCTTGTCGAGTCCTCGCGTCTTTTGCCAATCGCCGCGCAGAAAAATCGCCGCCAGTCCGGTGGCCAGAACCACGCCGAAGGCAAGATACGACCAAATCACCTCGCTGGGAATTACGACGAAAGCCGAGACTGTCACCGAATTCACTAAGTTGCCGCTCACGGCGACTCCTTTTAGCCCAGTTGGGCCCTGGCCCAATATGATGTCCGTCGGAAACCTCGTCAAGTGCCACAGCGGGCCACAGCGGGGCACTCGGCGGCATTCCACGGGCGTTTAGTGTATTTGACGTGGTGGTATGCGCGCCATCGAAAAACCGGGAAGGAACCGAACATGTCGATCGACTATCGGATGTGATTTGCATACACTCTACCAGGTCATTGCAAGGCCGGACGAGGAGGCCGGCGAGATTGTGACGCGGCGCGATTATCTGGGGCAGCGTCGCTGCTGTACTCTGGCGGGCAGGATACACAGAACGCCCTCCAGGCCGTACGTGAGCGGCTGGAGCCGCTCAGGGATGGTGCCACATGACATACCGGATTCTCACACGGGACGAGCATTTTCAGGCGGTGGGACCGAAGCGGATCCTGGCACTTGACGGAGGCGGACTACGAGGCATTCTTGCGCTTGGGTTCCTGCGGCGGATTGAGAAGATTCTCCGTGACCGGCACGGCAGCGATCCGAACTTCCGGTTGTGTCACTATTTTGACCTCATCGCCGGAACATCGACGGGCGCCATCATCGCAGCGGCACTCGCCTCGGGAATGGGCGTCGAGGAGGTCATTGGCCATTACCAAAAGCTCGGGCGTAAGGTGTTCACGGAAGGCTGGTTCTCCCCCAAAGGCGTTCTGAAGGCCCGCTACAAACAGAAGAAGCTGATGAACCACCTCAAGCAAGTGTTCGGAGAGGATCGGACGCTGGGCGACCAGTCGCTTCAGACGGGGCTGTTGATTGTGACCAAGCGACTCGATACCGGAAGTCCGTGGCCGCTCGGAAACAACCCGAGTGGCCTTTTCTTTAAGGCAGGGGATGGTGACACGTGGATCTCGAACGGCGACTATCCCCTTTGGCAAGTAGTGCGGGCATCGACGGCAGCTCCGTTATATTTTGATCCTGAACGTATCACCATCGCATCCGAGAAGGGGAAGAACGCTGAAGTGGGCACGTTTGTGGATGGTGGAGTGAGCCCGTTTAACAACCCGTCGCTGCAGGCGTTTATGTACGCGACGCTCGGCGGGTACAATGTCAGGTGGAAGACGGGGCCTGAACGGCTGCTGCTGGTGTCGGTGGGTACCGGCGCGTCTGATCCCAGCCGCACGCCGTCTAAGATCGCCGCCGAGGGAGCCATCAAGGCGCTTTTGGGCCTCATGGACGACTGCGCGACACTGGTGGAAATCATGATGCAGTGGATGTCCAGCTCTACGGCGCGGACGTTCGACCTCGAAATCGGCGATTTGCACGCTGATCTGCTTGCGGGTGCTCCGCTACTGTCGTACCTGCGTTACAACATCACTTTGTCGGAGAAGGAAGTAAGACCTCTGCTCCCAAGGCTCTCTCCCAACAAAATTGAGTCATTGGGCGCGATGGATAACCCCGACAACCTCGATTTGCTGCTGGACCTGGGTGAGGCTGGCGCAAGGCAGAAGGTGAAAGCCGCGGATTTTCCTGCGGCCTTCGACCTCAAGAACTGAGGCGATGCGATGAGTGAGCGGCTGAAATACATTAAACGGGTCAATCAGCCGGTGGTAGCCGTGCAACTCGCACTGGAGACGGACGGCTTTACCTACCAGAAGTGGGGAGGCACACAGCGATGCGGGGCCTACGACTGGATCGTTGACAACGGCGGCGACGTTTACACCGTCGATCGCGAAACCTTCGAACGTACTTACCGGCGGGAAAGCCTCGGCAACTATGTGAAGATCACGCCGGTTTGGGCCCAAATAGCGGAGGAGGAGGGCCGCATCGAAACGAAGGAAGGCGTGACGCATTACGGCGTCGGAGATTACTTGGTCTTCAACGAGGAACAAGGGGGCGACGGGTACGCCGTGTCAGCCGATAAGTTCAAAGCGATGTATCAACGAGCGGAATGGGCATCACGTGCATGCCCGGAAAGAAGAGAACAGGGTCGCGAGTAATTCACCCGCTGGGTGCCCAGCTTGCCGGCCGATTCAAGGTCCTACACGCCATCTCAGAGCCTCGGCGAGGCTCAAGCTGACTTTCAATGCCGGCTCCGCCCATTCGCATGGCAGCGAAGCATCGCGGTATTCTCCTGAAGCAAGTGAAGCGCGGAACTGTGCTCACGAGGTCCGCGATTCTTCGTTCTTGTGATCGGATAGCTGTGGACCTCCAAAACGGGTCCGCACTACATTTGCTCGCGGCACCCGCTAACGAGTGCCCTCCGAACGATCAAGGCGTGAGGCCAGCCAGGTTCAGACCCGTAATTTCTTCTTGGGCGCCTCGCCCGTAACCGAAGCGAAGTTGGCCGGGTCAGTCTGGAGCCTCTTGATGCCGATACCGCGGAAAATCACCACCGTCTGATGGCGGTTATAGTCCAAAATCGTGCCCCAGCCGTACTTGGCGTGGCGCACATACTGCCCGGTTTTCAATTCCATGAGGTGCCTCCCGATCTTAGTAATTTCGTCTGTAGTCCCCGCGGTCACGGCCCCCACGGCCGTAGCCCCCGCGGTCGCGCTGCCCTGAAAAGCCGCCGCGCTGCTGTGGGCGTGCTTCGTTCACCGTAAGGGAGCGCCCCTCGAGCTCCTGCCCGTTCAGGGTTGAGACCGCCCGCTGCAAGTCCCCTTCGTCCGAGAGCTCCACAAAGCCGAAGCCGCGAGGCTGGCCGGTAAGCTTGTCTTTGATAACCAGCGCTGAGGCCACACCGAAGCCGGCGTTCGTGACGAATTCGCTGAGGCTGCTGTCCGTCGCACTGTGCGGCAGATTTCCAACATAAAGCTTAGACATTAAATCCTCCAAGTTGGGCCAGCCTCTTGGGCCGCCCGGCTGACCTGCGCTTGTTGTTGCGGGCCCCCGGCCGTCGCTTCGGGTAAGCAATCCCGAAACCACCTTGTACCTTCCGGGCAGCGTTTGCGTAAGACCTTGGGTTGCTCTTCAGCGCGCGGCCGACCGCCGTGTGAACGAAGAAAGGCCGCTCATCAAGTTCTTCTCCCAGACCCTTTGGCAGGGCGATGGCTTTCGAGATACGCCCGGACGTCCGGTTCACCGATACTTAAATGGGCCACAGCCCGAACCTCCGGTGTTTCTTCCTGCAGACCCTTTTTAAGGCACGCGAAGCAGATGTCCGGACCCTCCTGGAACCTCAAAAGCAAGGGTCGAAACGCCTCCAGTCCAACTTCGACGGTGAAATGACGCGACTCTTTGGCGTCGACCACATCAAAATTGTAAATCCGTGAATCGTCTCCAACGTTGAAACCGACGTACTGGATGTACATGGCACAACCTTTCCTGCCTCAGCCCGCCAAGGGCCTGACGAACTTGAACCGCCGGGCCTTGATGAATGTCAACCCTGGTCATGGCAGACCGCAGTAACGTCTCGGATCCCTGTCACCTCGACGCCGAGCGCTGCGAGTCGAAGAAACCTCGCTCTGAAAATAAAGGCCTTGCGAATTCCTTTGCGCCTTCGGCCCCTCCCTTCGACTTCGCTCAGGGAGGCTGAGGGTCGAAGCCTCGGAGTGACAGGTTGCACGGGTCTCCCCGCAGCCTGCCAAACCGCCTGCGCCTCCTCAACCTCGCGTTTCCGTTGCTGGCCCAATCTGCTAAGACGTGCGATTCAAGACGGCACCTGACTTAGCTCAGGTGGATCAGGAGAGAAAGTCGGAAGGATCGACGTCGATCTCCTTCATTAAGATATATCAATCGACTATACATGTCAAGCAGAGGCCGAAAACAGTCGAAAACAGTGAAAACAGCGCTGATTGGCTTTCTACACAATCTGTAGAGCGCCCCGAAGTTCCGCCGCAGGGGTTCGAATCACAAACTCGACCTCACATCCTCCCTTTATCCTCAAACGCGGCAGGTTCTCACCCGGTTTGATCACCTCGGTAACGATCTTCCTGCCCCTTGGTGTCGCCACGATGTCGGCAGCAGAGCCGGATGCGCGCACCCTGGCAATCGCGTTCGCTGTCGGCGCCGGGTTTCTGGCGACGCCAATTTCCTTCGTTGTGCTCAGGGGGAAGCCGTACATCGATCAGACCCGGGCCTACTGAACAGGCTACACATTGATAACTGTAATGGCCCGGATGTACAGAGGGCCCTAGGGCAAGCTCCCGAATGTCGCCGGCGGGATTACGCAAATTGAGGGGGAAAAAAGTCTTCCAGAACGTACGAAGATTTTCGTTGACAGTACGAAATGGTTCGTAGTACGCTGCCTTTCGTGATGACAAAGACGAAGCTTCCCAGACCGACTGATGCTGAGCTCGACATCCTGCGCGTCCTTTGGGCGCAGGGTCCCAGCACGGTCCGCGATGTTCACGGCGCGCTCGAAAAGGAGCGCGCCATCGGCTATACCACGGTCCTGAAATTCATGCAGATCATGGCTGAGAAAGGCCTGGTGGAGCGTGACGAACGGGAGCGCGCCCACGTCTATAAGGCTGCGCTGGCAGAGGAGCAGACGCAGAGGCAGCTTGTGCGTCACTTGGTAGAGCGCGCCTTCGGCGGCTCCGCCACCAAGCTGGTGTTGCAGGCGCTCGCTACGGAAAAGGCCTCGGCGGAGGACATTCGGCAAATGCGTGCTCTGCTTGAAGCATTCGAACGGGGGCGGCAGGCGTGAAATATTACCCTGTGTCGTTCGGCTGTAACCAGAGGGCGTCGAGATCACGTTGCGCAAATCGTGGCGGAGCCCCAAACCAGGGCCCAACCAGGGGCAGACCTGGAGGTCGCAGGATTGATCGAAAGCTTAGAATAATCTTAAATTACAGCAGAAAACTTTAAAACCCAACGTAACGAACGAAGCCAAGAGGTTGTTGAAAATAAAGGAAAATGTTTTTTCCACAGGGTTCAAAGCCAAGAGGTATATGAAAACAAAGGAGTTATTTTTGTAAAGCCAAGAGGTTGCTGATACAAATGGACTTACCACCAGATGAAAGCCGAAATTATTGGCATTATCCACAAAGTCATCAGCCCAACTGCCCGGTAGAAAGAGGACCGTGGCCGAGGGTTGGTGATAGCAGCCAGCCTGCATTTCTGTTCCGAAAATTTCGGTCAGGCAACGGTGGGCTCACCACCCCAGGCGCAGGCTGAGTCGATCATAAGCCGATCTGTTCCGAAAATAGGCGCTAAGTGCTTTGTTTTCGAACGAGCGCCTCTTCGCCTCGATAGCGCCATTTTT
>DATJYK010000260.1:0-1499 GCA_035578005.1 Terriglobia bacterium | reverse complement strand
TCTCTCGCTACCCGCCGTTCTGAACGAATGCCTGCTGCAAAGTTACAGTGGCACGCTACGACTTTTCCCGAATGCCCGGAACCTGGGCCGGGCAGGATTCCGCAACCTGCGCGCGGCGGGGGCGTTTCTCGTGAGCGCTGCGTGGGACGGGAAGGCTGTTTCACCTATCACCATGCTCAGCGAGAAGGGAGCTTCCGTCCGACTGGCAGATCCGTGGAAGACTGACGGCGTTCGCGTTACGTGCACGACATACGGACGCACCATTCACGTCGATCAGCAAGGGGAAATTTGGATATTCGCGACCGAGCCGGGAGCGAGCTATCGCATCGAGCCGGTCTAAGTCGAGATGGCGTTTTGGGCGCGGATCTGAAGAGCGGCATCACATCACAAGATCGGGCAGCGCGTAACAAGCGGACCATCGCAGATTGGATGACCGAGGGCAACCGACTTACTCGGACGGTGGCCGACGGAGACCTCGGTACGCGGAATCCAGCCGCTAAGAACCTCCTGTTCCGCTGTCGAGTATGGTGGTTCGGGCTCTCGCCTAAGGCGGGTCGACCCGCGTGATCTATCAAGCGCAGGACAGATTACAAAATCCCCGGTTACCTGTCCTCGATATGCCGGAAGGTCAGATTAATCCGTGGTTCACTAATGTCCGGCTCTTTTGGAACTTCGTGCTTAAAGTTTATCTGGGTTTTTCCCGCCATGATCAACAGGCTCCCGTGGGGCAACCGTTCCGCGAAGGCAACAGCCCCATCCTGCCCCTTGAGGCGAAATAAACGTTCGGCACCCAGACTGACGGAAGCGATCACCGGTCCCATTTCCGGCTCCGCGTCCGCATGCAGGCCGACGCTGTCCTTGCCGTTCCTGTACAGGTTGCACAGTACGGCGTTGTAGCCCAGCCTCGGCAAACCCGCGTTGGGATAAGCAACTGGGGGTGTGGCCTCCTCAACCTGCGTTTTCAAGGAGAGCAATTCCGGAATCCAGGGGAGCGGCTTGTACTCGCGCCGCGAATATGTGTAGCTGGTTCCCGGATCGCCGTAGTAGGCCTCGTCGCGAGGGACAGCAGAATTGAATGAAGTTCTGCGTCGCTCCCAGGCGCACTTCGTCCGCAGCAGGTTGAAGAGGGTTGTCGCTTCCTCCGGTGAGAGGAAATTCCTCTCGTAGTAGATTTCCGCTCCCGCGCTGGGAATGGTTTCCATATTCGTCTACTCGAAAAGGGCGGGTTGCGCAGAGTCCTGTTCGGGTTTCCGAAAGTTGCTCAACCCGACCCCGACAAGTCGATACCGTTGCTGTGGACCTAGATCCACTCGTTCTCGCAGCCTTAGCGCAATGTCCATCAACTCATCACAGGTGGAGGGAGGAGAAACAGGGGTATGGCTACGGGTTAGGATCTTGAAATCGCTTGTCTTCATTTTGAGGACTACCGTGTGTGCTGTGCGTGGTTCTTTGCGCGAAGCAGACCAAAGCTTTTCCGCAAGGCGCCGGATCATGGGCTC
>DATJYK010000259.1:0-23548 GCA_035578005.1 Terriglobia bacterium | reverse complement strand
GATCTCTGGCCAGTTGAACAGCGCCCTGCGCGGAGGAGGTTGCTGCCGGAAGTTGGGTGGCGGTTGCGGTGCCCGTCAAGTTGGTGAAACTGGGCTGGACGGGGGCCCACTGGGTGCCACTCCAACCCAGGAACTGGTTGGCGGCCGGCGCACTGGTTGAAACCGGGTTGCCTTGTAATCCCGCCACCTTGGGTGCGGTGGCGCTGCCCGAGAGATCTTGAGCAAGTTGCACGCTGCCTTGGGCGGAGGAAGTGGCGGCTGGCAACTGAGCCGGCGTTGCCGATCCACTGAGACTTGAAAAGGTGGGCTGCGTACAATTGGGCGAGGTCCCAAGGTTGACGCCGGTAACGAACTGGTTAGAGCCGCAAGCCCCAGCCCCGGCGCCGATAGTAGGCGTCACCGGTGTCCACGCCGAGCCATTCCAGCTTAGAACTTGGTTGTTACTCGGTGAGGTCGTCGCCAGTGGGCGTCCTTCCAGTCCCACCACGGTCTGATTGGAAGCGGATCCGCCAAGGTCTCCGCCGAAGCTGACCGAGCCGCCGCATCCCAATACGCAATTAACGCGAACAGCGTTGTTCACCGAATCGAAGGTTGAAGTGAACACCTGATCGGCGTTGGTTGGAGTGTGAGATCCTCCTGGTGAGAGTGTTGCGTTGATTCGCAGCGCATTGTTAATAGGATCGTAGGCTTTCAGGCTGATCTGGTCAACCCCTTTGGCCTGCCCTTGAGGCAACGGCTGCGGGCCAGAAGCCAAGCGATAGGGTATCAGCCGGAAGGGCGGCTGCGCCGAGGCGTTGTACACCATCCGATAAGCGCGGACGTCCAGCGGCGCTGCCGGCGGCACCGGTTGACCGGGGGGGATGCCCCCGGCTGTCGCTACGGATGGCGGCACCAGCAAGACACAGGCAAGGGCAAGCAATCGGCGGAGTGCGCGTGGCTTGTGGGTCCGAAGCGGTAAGCAAAGAGGCAAGCTGTCGGCAAAGTTCGCTGTGAGCCGAGGGCCCGCCGCTCTGAAGGTATCTCCAGGCTGAGCGAGGCCCTGTAGCGAAAGGCGGAGAACTCGTCGAGCCGAGTTTCTGTCCCGCTCAAGATTATCGAGCCTCACACCGGTGGCGTCGTGCATTTCGATTATGGCTTCTTGGCTTTCCGAATTGATCTTGACCATCATGACCTTTCACTCGAGGGCTTAGTGACTCAGTTTGAGCTTGAGGCGGTGTCGCCACTCGGAGTGGCAGGCTGGATCCGAAGCTGCAGCTCAAATGAGATACAGCAATCGCCCCAGCCAGCCGCAGGGCATCCAACGGCTGAAGTTAACTAGCATATTTATCAGTAACATTCCGGCTTTTCGGAGCTTGCTGACTTCGCTTTCATGAACGTCCCCGCTTTCGGTCGAGACTTAAAAGTTGAAGTGGCTTGTTATCAATCACATTCCGGCTTCGTTCGTTCAAACAGAAGCTCGTTTTCTCGATCTCGGGTCTAGCGAAGTCTTCCACCTCAAACCAACGAGCCCACCCCCAACCACCGGGCGAAGCTCGTTTTTTTGACTCGTTTCGCAAGTAAGCCATTGAATCGCCACTAACATGCGCTGTAACAACGTGATACAAGTTCGCGTCCGTCAGCGAGCACAGATTGGCCCCCGGGGAGGTGCTTTGTCAGGAACCTGGTTTTTTCCGCGTCCGACTTCGCTTCTCGCACCCCAGGGCAGAGAGGGGGCGGTTGCGGGCTCCGGCTTCGAAACCTTGTTAGATTTGCTCAGATCCTGCTCCGATCAGACGACTAGAGGTAGACGCGGCCTCGTGCCGCCATTCAAAGTGGCGGAGTACACGGCCGCTACAGATCAAACTCAGTCACCACCCTCGAAGGACGGCGTCGCCCGACCCCTTCTTGCGGCCTGCTCGGCAGAGCGTTTCTAAACCAGCGCGTCAAGGCTTTTCTTCGGATCCGGCCCGCTCTTATCGCTAGCCTACGTGAGTTGCTTGGAATCCGTTAATTATCGTCGAAAGAGATAAAATACCATCCGGGAGTGAGAAGGTGGGTACAACCGCGAAAAGTAGGACTGTTTTTTCTGCCCGCCTGAAATCAATAGGTTACGCTGTGAAAAAACATTCTTTTCGGTCAAACCGAGTAGTTCGGTTGCATTTTTTTTACACTCTTGGCAGCCTGCCAGGTTGTGCTTTGACGGGGAGCCGCGCGGCGCAACTTTCCTGAAGTTCGCGTGTTGGCTAACAGAGGGGCGGAGTTCAAGCGCGAAGGTTCGAATGACTGCAAGGTTAGGGGCGCTGAAGCACAGATACATTGGCATCTGCATGGCCTTTGTGTTGGGTCTCGCGGCGGCAGGGTGCGGGGGAGGGAGCAACTCTTCGTCTCAGTCCACTACGCAACAGACAAATCCGGTGCCAAGCATTACTTCTGTCTCCCCATCCTCAGCGACAGCCGGCGCCGCCGAGCAGACTCTGACCATTACAGGCGCCAACTTCGTGACGAGTTCCACTGCCACTTACAACGGCGTTGCTCATACCGTTACATACGTCAGCTCCGCTCAACTGACCCTTCAGCTTTCGGCCAGCGATCAAGCGACCGCCGGGTCCTATCCGGTAGTCGTGACGAATCCAGCCCCAGGCGGTGGCGCTTCCAACGCGGTCGATTTCTTAGTGAGCAGTTCCACTGCGGCGAGCGGCGCCATAGCTCCGTCATTCTTTTCCATGACGGTCGGATTCACCGGTTCACTCACATGGCCGCCACTCCCCATTGGTACTCTCGGTGAACTCACCGCTGCGGGCTGGGCCAACGTCGAGCCCTCGCAGGGCCAATTCGACTGGAGTCGGCTGGATGACGCGATCTCCGTGGCACAGGCGAACGGCGCTACAACGATCAACTACAATATGCATACGACACCTGCGTGGGCTGCAGCCAACCCTGGCGCCCCTTGTACGTTCAGCTTTCTCACGGCGTGTAGTTCTCCTCCAACCAACATCGATGACTGGAACAACTATGTCACTGCGCTGGTGACTCGATACAAGGGCAAGATTAATTACTACGAACTTTGGGATGAGCCCGATTATACCGGCCAATGGTCAGGCACCATCCAGCAGCTCCTCACTTTGGCTCAGAGCGCCTACGGCATTATCAAATCCATCGACCCCGATGCCCAGGTTCTTACTCCTGGGGTTACTGTGTCAGCCGCACAGCCCATCACAAACGGTTGCGGGGTGGGCTGCTGGCTAGCGAGCTACTTGCAGGCCGGAGGAGCCCAGTACGCGGATGGTGTGACCTTCCATGGGTTTTACTGCCAAAACGGCACCGGTCCCAGCCAATGCCCACCCGGCATTGGTTGCGACGTCGCGATCGACTGCGCCGGTGCACCGCTGCTGCAACAGATTAGCTATGTTCGCGCTGCCATGAACGCCAATGGTTTGGGGGACAAGCTACTATTTGACACCAGCGGAGGCTGGGGGAAAGATACGGACCTGCCCGATTCGTTTCAGCAAGAAGCCTACGTGGCGAGGTGGTACATTCTGCAAGCCGCCGCAGGCGTAAAGATTGCTGACTGGTGGGGCTGGGATGTCGGCTGGGGCACACTCGGCACGAACTCTTCTGGTCTCAATGCGGCGGGCCAAGCCTACACAGTGGTTAACGGTTGGCTAGTCGGTGCCACCGCGACTTCACCGTGTGCCCTGTCCGGGTCAATTTGGACCTGCGGATTCAGCCGCCCGAATGGCTATGAGGCGCAAATCGTGTGGTCCAGCGCAAACTCCTCAGATAGCGCCACGTCACCTTACACGCCACCGAGTCAATTCACCCGGTATCGCGACCTGGCCGGCAACACCACCTCAACGACCGGGGCGTCCATTGACGTCGGCATGCAGCCAATTATTTTCGAAACCGGGCCGCCGCCGTCATAGGCCAGTCGACCGTGTTTCGGTCCAAACCAGACGGGCGCGGCGAATCAGAGTCTCTTTGCTTTCAAATAATGTCTTTCATATCGAGGGAAATCGAGGGAGCAAAGCTTGCGGAAGGAATTTCGTGCTGTTCTTTACATTCGGTGGTAAGATGCAGGAGGACATCCGGAAACGGCTTCCTGCGGAACTCCCGGATTCGATGGGCCCAAAATACCGCCGGTATATCCCACGATGTTATTGAAAACAAAGGCGTTAAAAAAGCGCCTTGGGAATATCCCACGATCTATATGAAAACAAAAGGCTTATAAAATAGCACTTTGGGAATATCCCACGATGTTTATGATAGTATAGGGGTTTATTCGAACGTCGTACCACGGACGTTGAAAAAAAGATGATACGTAGCTTCGTGAGCGCCTAAAGCCCGCGATTGGCTGTGACGTGCGCTGCACAACTCTCGCCTGAATCAGCCGCCAAAAGTCACCAGAGCTTCCCTAGGGACTCATCCGGAAACCCAGGGAGCGCGGGCGTCCCGCCCGCCCCTTGCACGTCAGTACCGCGTAAGAGCGGGCGGGACGCCCGCGCTCCCTGGGTTTCCGGATGAGCTTCTAGGTTCGTGGGGATAGAACCTACGTCCATTTAACAACCAGATAACAACCAGGTCTGGCTCTTGACGCACGGGCCAAGGCCGATCATAATCGCGGTTCGCCTTATAATGCTATCCGTTTCTTAGTCCAATTTGACCCGCGGCGGGACGCACCGTCGAGCCGGGTCCTTTTTTCGAATAACGACGCGATGGAGGATGCCGGGGCGAAGTAGTCCGAGCCTCTCTTTCGCGGTGTTACGCGACGAGTTTTTCAACAGGAAATGACGTTGGCGGAGGGGGGGAGCTGAACAATGAGCAGAGCGCTGCAATTCCCGGCAAGAATTCTCACATTACTCGCGTTGGTGGCTGGCAGCGTTGCAACCGCGTCGGCCCAGGTTACGGTAAGTCCGCCAACACTGAGTTTCGGCAATGTCGGGCTCGGGCTGGAAGGCCACCTCGGGATGTCCATTACGAATAGCGGCCCGATGCAGCCTATCACTGTTACTTCTTTCACGTTCAGCTCGCCTGTGTTCGGGCTCCGATCCGGCGCCTTTCCACAAACGATGGGCCCCGGCTTAACCACCAACTGGTCGATCGGAGCCAAGCCGACGGCGGCCCAAACCTATAACGAGACGCTAACCATTAACTTTGCGAGCGGCCCCCCCGTAGTGGTGCCGATCTCTGTCACGGGCGTACAGAACACGGGCGTCCCTTCGATGAGTACCTCCAACATCAACTTCGGCTCTGTCGCGCTTGGCTCTACGGTCACCCAGAATGTGACCGTCACCAACACCGGCGCGCAGCAGTTCGATGTGACCGCGGTCGATTATTCGGCACCGTTCGCAGTGACTGGATTCAGCGGTACCAAGGTGTTGCTGAGCCCCGGCAAGTCGTTAAACCTAACCGTCAGCTATTCTCCTTTTAACCTGGGGTATGGCACAGGTTTCGTTACCATCAGCTACGACTACCTGCCTTCCACGGGTGTAGCCCTTTCAGGAACCGGGGTATCGCCGACTGGTTTAGCCATCACGAATTTCCCCATCTTGCCAGCCGCCACTCAAGGTGCCGCCTACCAGGCAACTCTTTTAGCTACGGGCGGCCAAAGCCCTTACACCTGGCAGCTTGTGAGCGGATCCGTTCCGGGGCTCTCTCTCGACCCGTCATCCGGAATAATTAGCGGTACGGTTTCGTCAAGTGCCGGCATCCAGAACTACACGTTGAGCTTTCAAGTGCAGGACTCGAGCGCGAACGTCGCGATGGCAACCCTGACCTTGCCCGTCGATCCCCCTACCGGGGCGAACTGTAACATGATCAACATCGACGTGCCGGGCACAACCACGCCAACCGTCCCTATCAACGATTTGGGCACCGGGACCTATCTGGGTTATGAAGGCGGGCTGTATCCCAACGGCTCGAACGTCGACCCATCTGACCACCAGTCGGCGGGCGTGTCCATCGGACAGGGCATCATGCCACTGGACTCTGACGGCACTCCGGATCCTGTCAACGGACTTATGGGCTTGATATCATTTGGCCCGTCCACCACGTACGACGCGTTCACCCAGTTCATTAACCAGGCCCACGCCGATCCACAGGTGAATCCGAAGCTGGTATTCGTTAACGGAGCAATTCCGAATGAAACCGCAGGAAACCTTGTCGGGGCCAACAGCGCCTACTGGCCTGCAATCCTCAACTATATCGTACCATTTGCCGGGATTAGCGCGAACCAAGTGGTGGCAGCGTGGGTGGATATCATCGATTCCTTATCTTCGACCTTTCCAACCGATTCCCAGACCCTCCAGGGAGAACTTGAGACCCTGGCCCAACAGCTTCACACGAACTTCCCAAACCTAAAGGTCGCCTACTTTGGAAGCCTTAACTACTCGGGCTACTCAAACGGGGTCGATGCTGTCAACCCGGAGCCCCAAGGGTATGAAACGGGTTGGGCCGACAAGTGGGCGATCCAGGACCAGATCGACGGCTTGCCGAGCCTGAACTTCGACTCCAGCCAAGGCCCAGTGATGGCGCCCTGGATGGCTTGGGGACCCTATTACTGGTCGAACGGGCTGATTGCGCGTCCGGACGGCACCTACTGGAGTTGCCAGGACCTGAATTCGGACGGCCTCCATCCCAACTATCCGAATGGCCAGAACAAGATCAATGAAGTGCTGCTGAACTTCCTAAAAACCGACCCCAGCGCCACCCCATGGTTTCTGCCGCCGCCAGCTACGACGGTGACGATCGCTCCCACGAGTCTGACCTTTGCTGGCCAGACCGTTGGAACCACGAGCCCTGCGCAGACGGTGACCGTAACAAATACCGGAACCTCGGTCCTCACCGTGCAGAACGTCAACCTCGTGGGCACGGATCCAGGCGACTACGCGCAGACGAACAATTGTTTATCAGGCGTCGGACCGGGAGCTACCTGCACCATCAGTGTGACGTTCACTCCTGTGGTGGGTGGTGGGGAAACGCGGACGGCTTCCGTCAGCATTGCGGACAACGCCGCCGGGAGCCCGCAGACGGTCTCGCTGACGGGGACGGGAACCGGGGGCAGCCCGACGGTAACGCTGAGCCCCAAGAGTCTATCGTATTCCAGACAGTTGGTGGGTACCTCGAGCGCTGCGCAAGCGGTGACGCTGACCAATAGCGGGAATGCGCCGCTCAACATCACCAGTGTCAGCGTTACGGGTACGAATCCCGGAGACTTTACCGAAACCAATGGCTGTGGCGCGGACGTCGAGCCCGGGACGAATTGCACCATCAACGTCACCTTCACCCCCGTCCATTCTGGTACACGTAAGGCGACGGTGTCGATCACTGACAACGCCACCGGGAGCCCGCAGACAGTCTCGCTAACGGGGGTGGGCACCCAGGTCGAGCTCGTGCCGCTGAGTTTGAGCTTCACCAATCAGGCAATCGGAACCACCAGCCCGGCGCAGACCGTAACTCTGACGAATACTTCGCCAAACGCGGCCCTTACCATAAACAGCATCACGATCACGGGTACCAATTCGGGAGACTTTGCCCAGACGAACACGTGTGGAACGGGCGTGGCGATTGGGGCTAGCTGCACCATAAGTGTCACGTTTACACCCACAGCCGGTGGCACGCGGACGGCTTCCGTTTCGATCTCTGATAGCGGGGGAGGAAGTCCACAGACGGTTTCTCTGACCGGCGCTGGTGGACTTCCCAGCGTGTCGTTGTCTCCTACCAGCCTGACGTTCGCCAGCCAGAATATCGGAACCACCAGCCCGGCACAGGTGGTGACGCTCACCAACACCGGCAACGGGACTCTTAGTCTCACTAGCATCACCATCACCGGAACTAATCCCGGGGATTTTGCCGAAACCAACACCTGTGGAACCGCGGTGGCCGCGGGAGCAAACTGCTCAATTAGTGTCACGTTTAGTCCCACGACGACGGGGACCCGGACCGCAACCTTGTCGGTCACTGACAACGCCGCGGGCAGCCCGCAGACCGTTTCGTTGACCGGTACTGGGGCCAGTACTGCGACTGTGACCCTGAAGCCAACCACCTTGACCTTTTCCAAGCAATTGGTGGGCACGTCGAGCACGGGCCAGACGATCACCCTCTCTGTCACTGGAGCTGGTAACGGCGGGCTCAACATCACGAGCATCAGCATCACCGGTACGGCTGCCGGTGATTTTTCGCAAACCAACACCTGCGGGGCCAGCGTGGCGTTTGGATCGAGTTGCTCCATCACCGTGACCTTCACCCCGATCGTTAACGGCACTCGGAAGGCCACCCTGTCAATCAGCGATGACGCACCGGGTAGCCCCCAGACCGCGGCGCTGAGCGGAGTTGGGACGTCGGTCGAGCTAACGCCGTCGAGTCTAACCTTCGGCAGTCAGACGGTGGGGACAACGAGCCCCGCTCAAGTCGTGACGGTCACCAACTTGTCGGCGATGGCCACCCTCTCGATAACCGACATCAGCTTCACGGGCACGAACCCGGGAGATTTTGCGCAGACGAATACTTGTTCCGATACCGTTGTACGCCCTGGGAAGACCTGCACCATCAGCGTGACGTTCACGCCAGCGGCGACAGGAACGCGAACAGCCTCCCTGTCGATCACTGACAATGGCGGAGGAAGTCCACAAACGGCTTCGATTACCGGCACCGGGACGACTGGCGGCACGCCGACCGTCACTCTGACCCCCACCAGCCTGCAGTTTGGCAAGCAATTGAAGGGAACGGCGAGTGCGGCGCAGCCGGTGACCCTGACCAATACCGGAACTGCGGTTCTCAATCTCACAAGTATCGCCATCGCCGGAACCAATCCCGGCGATTTCGGCGAAACCAATAACTGCGGTACTACGGTGGCGGCGGGCGCCAGTTGTACGATTAACGTGACCTTTTCCCCTGTTATGAATGGAACGCGGACTGCCACCGTCTCGGTTACGGACAATGCTTCCGGGAGCCCGCAAACGGTAACGCTGACGGGCACAGGCACGTCGGTGGAGCTCGTGCCTTCGAGCCTAACCTTCGCCAGCCAGACCGTTGGCACCACCAGTGCGCCGCAGTCGGTCACAGTAACCAATGTGGGCGCGAACACGACGATTTCGATCACCAGTATCGCCGTCACCGGAGCGAATTCTGGCGACTTCGCGCAGACGAACACCTGCGGCAGTTCGATCAAGCCGGGGGCGAGTTGCAGCATCAGCGTCACATTTACGCCAACTGCGACGGGCGCACGCTCGGCATCCGTCACCCTCACCGATAACGGGGGCGGTGGTACTCAGACAGTCTCCCTCACCGGGACTGGAATGTAGTTCGGCGCGGTACTTTTCTCTCCCGCGGCGGGGTGCGCGGGCCTAATGGTAATCAAGGGGTGCCTCCCGAGCTCGACTCCTTGAGGAGGCGACCGTTGCGAAATAGGCTTTGCGCGATTCTGAGTGGCACGATCTCAATAGTCGCGCTGGTTTCGGTGCCCATCCGCCCGCGTGCTCAAGAAGAACCCGGTCAACCCTCAGCGCGGCAGTCACTCGGTCTCAGAACACCGGCGAGAACCCGAGCAAGATCCCCAAAGAGTCATCCTGGCGACATCACGGCGATTCAACATATCGTCTTTTTTGTCAAGGAGAACCGGACCTATGACGAGATGTTCGGTGCCTATCCCAATCCGGAGGCCGATGGGGCTTCCACCGGTCTACTTTCCACCGGACAAGTCATTCCCCTCGGAGTGACTCCGGATATCCTTCCCCGTGATCTTGGCCACGCATTCTCTGTCGGCACGTCTGCTCTCGACAATGGCAAGATGGACGCTTTTGACAAGATCACCTCGTGTAACGACAACGGCGACTATCTCTGCATGACGGAACAGTCGCCGGCCAACGTTCCGAACTACTTCGCTTATGCCAACAACTTCACGCTGGCCGATCGCATGTTTTCCTCGCTGCACGGTCCCAGCTTTCCGAATCATCTTTATACGATTGCCGCCCAAAGCGGCGGAGCGGTTGACGTCCCGGAGAACACCAAGCGCTGGGGCTGCGACGCGCCTCCAGGCACCACGGTGCCGGTGATCGACGATAACGGCAACCTCACCAACCAGTATCCGTGCTTCGACTTTGAGACGCTGGCCGACCTTCTGGATGGCGCCGGCCTCTCGTGGAAGTACTACGCCGGGGTGGGGGCGGCCATGAACTCTTATGACGCCATCAATCACATCCGTAACACTTCACTGTGGAGCACAAACGTCGCACTGCCCAGCCAATTCATCACTGACGCCGAGAATAACCAGTTGCCGGCGGTGAGCTGGCTCATTCTGCCTCCCACCCAGGACGAACATCCTCCTCAAGGGAGCACGTGCGCCGGCGAGAACGGAAGCGTGACATACATCAACGCCGTGATGGCGAACCAGGAGGGGTGGGACTCCACCGCCATCTTCCTCACCTGGGACGATTTCGGCGGCTTCTACGACCACGTCCCCCCAATGCAGTTGGATCAGTATGGACTGGGTGCGCGAGTGCCGCTGATCATCATTTCGCCCTATGCCAAGCCCGGTTATGTCTCCCATACCGTCTACGAGCATTCATCGTTTCTGAAGTTTGTCGAAGACCGCTACAATCTGCCATCGCTGACCTCACGCGACGCGAATGCTAACGACTTGACGGACAGTTTCGACTTCACGCAGACGCCCCTTCCGCCGCTGGTCTTGCAAACGCGCCAATGCGTCCCGAATTCGACCAATAACCTCAACTTTGCCCTGCCTCAAGCCGTTGGCACACCCAGCAATGGGGAGACTGTCGGGGTCACCAATTTCAATCTGACGGCCATGACGATTTCAAACATTACCGCTACAGGCGACTTTTCCCAAACCAACAACTGCCCCGCGAGCCTGGGTAAATTTGTTCCCACGGCCTCGTTTCCTCCAGGTTGCACTGTAACGGTCACCTTCACCCCCACGGCCGACGGACGGCGCACAGGCACTCTCACTTTGGTGGACGGCGACCCCACCAGCCCCCAAACTGTTAACCTTAGTGGGGTCGGTACGAACGTCTCACTGTCTTCCGCGTTGCTCAACTTTGGAACCGTAACCGTAGGTACTAACAGTACATCGAAAACTGCAACGGTCACCAATCTTGGGACCGGATTGCTGAGCGTTACGGGCATCGCAGCCTCAGGTGACTATTCGCAGACCAACAATTGCGGGAGCACCCTGTCGGCCGGCGCAAGCTGCACCATCACCGTTACTTTCACCCCCACCGCACCCGGCAACCGTTTCGGCACGGTGACGCTCACGGACAGTGACGGCAGCGGATCGCAGGTTTTGGGCCTTACCGGTATAGGCACCTATGTGTCGTTGACACCTTCGAGCCTTAGTTTCGGGAATGTTACGCTGGGCTCTGCCGCCACGAGCGTCGCGACTTTGACTAATGAGAGCGCCACTACCACGGTCTCCATCACCAGTTCGAATGTTACCGGGACCGACGGCAAAGATACTCAACTCAACACCGATAACTTCTCTATCCAGTCCAACACCTGTGGAAGCAGCCTGGGGCCGGGAGCAAGTTGCACCTTCACGATCAGCTTCACGCCGGCGTTGGCGGGTGCCTTGGCCGGCCAATTGTATGTCTTCGACGATGAAGCGGACAGCCCTCAATTCATTAGTCTCTCGGGCACAGGGACCATTGCACCGGTCAATCCCGTGCCGTTCCTGAGCCAGCCGCTCGCGCCCTCGAGTGTGCCTCCGGGTGGCTCCGGGTTTACTTTGGTCGCGCACGGAACAGAGTTCGCCTCGGGTGCCACGCTCAACTGGAACGGCAGCCCGCTGGTAACGACGGTTGCGAGCGAGAGCCAACTCCAGGCCACCGTCCCGGCGGCGGACATCGCGTCGGCCGGCACCGCCGTTATTACGGTACGCAATCCTAGTCCGGGCGGCGGGACGTCGAACTTCTCACTACTTCCCATCATTCAATCGGTGGGCTCTGTCGGCTTCAGCAGCTCCAGCCTCGCAACAGGAAGCACTCCGCAAGCCGTCGTCACCGGCGACTTCAATGGGGACGGCCGGCTGGATCTGGCGGTGGCCAACTATGGTGACAACACCGTGTCCGTGTTCCTCAGCAACGGCGACGGCTCGTTCCGAGCGGCACAGACCACTGCGACCGGGCCGGGCCCCGTGGGGCTCGCCGCCGGAGACTTTAACGCCGACGGGAAGCTTGACTTGGCGGTTGCGAACGGAAACCTCAGTAGCACCATCTCAATCTTGCTGGGAAATGGGGACGGAACTTTCACCCTCAAGTCCACACTGTCGATGGAGACGGCTGATCCCGTCTGGGTGGGCACCGCGGATTTTAATGCCGACGGGTATCTTGATCTCGCCGTGGCGAGCCAGACCGATAGCACCGTCACCGTCTTCCTGGGCCAAGGAGACGGCACATTTGCGGCGACTTCGGTGCTTCCGAACGCGGGAACCGGACCAGTTGCACTGGCGATTGGAGACTTCACCGGCGATGGGATCCTGGACCTGGCGCAGGTCAACACCGTCAGCAATACGGTCGGCGTTCTGCAGGGGAACGGCGACGGGACTTTCAAAGTGTTGAGCGGCAGTCCGGCCACCGGAAACGGTCCCCACAGTATTCTCGCTGCGGATTTCAACGGCGACGGCATGTTGGACTTGGCGGTAGCCAACGGAACCGACGGAACGGTCTCGATTCTTTTGGGGAACGGAGCGGGAACCTTTCAGACGGCAGTGCCGTACGCCGCGGGCTCGAATCCTACAGGGGTCGCGGCGCTCGATGTCAATGCGGATGGAAAATCTGATCTGGTGACGGCCAACCAAGGTGCGAACAACATCACGGTCCTTTACGGCAGTGGCAACGGAGTCTTTGGCGGTCCCGCTGCCTACTCCGTGGGAACGAGCCCGGTGGCGCTAGCGTGGGCCGACTTCAATGGTGACGGAAAGCTCGACCTGGCGGTGGCTGACAGTTCGGCGAACACGATCTCGGTGTTACAACAGACTGCCCCTGCCGTGCAGTTGAGCCCTTCGGTCCTGACCTTCAGTACCCAGGCTCTGGGTACGTCGAGCAGCGCGCAGACCGTTACCCTCACGAATGATACGGGCGCCACCCTCCAGATCGCGAGTATCAGCATTACCGGAACGGATCCTGCGGATTTTGCTCAAAGCAATAGCTGTGGGACCAGTATGGCGGCGGGCGCTAACTGCACCATTAGCGTGACGTTCGATCCGGTCGCGACCGGCACACGGACCGCGACCCTCTCGGTGAGCGACAACGCGGGGGGAAGCCCGCAGACAGTTTCGCTAACAGGTGCCGCAGTCAGCGACGCTGTCGTCGCCTTGAAGCCGTCCAAGTTGACGTTTAGCAAGCAATTCGTGGGTACCACCAGTCCGCCGAAGACGGTAACGCTGACCAACACAGGTTCCGGTTCGCTGACCATCACGAATATCAGCATCACCGGGACGGACCCTGAATACTTCGCCGAAACCAACAGTTGCGGGACGACGCTGGCGGCCGGGGCCAATTGCTCGATTAACGTTACCTTTACGCCGCAATACAATGGGACGCAAACCGCGACGCTCTCGATTAGTGATGACGCGGCCGGCAGCCCGCAGACGGTACTTATAAGCGGTGCAGGCACTTCGGTCCAGCTCGTGCCGTCGAGCCTGACTTTCGGCAGTCAGGCCGTGGGCACCCTAAGTTCCGCCCAGACGGTGACAGTGACCAACGCCATGCCGAAGATAACCCTCTCGATAACTTCCATCACCTTTACGGGAGACGATCCGGGAGACTTCGCACAGACCAATACCTGCGCCAGTGGCGTTCCGCCGCTAGGAAGCTGTACCATCAGCGTCACGTTCATCCCGGCTGCCGCAGGCACACGGACGGCGTCCATTTCAATCGCCGACAACGGCGGAGGCAGCCCTCAAACCGTGAGCCTGACGGGATCGGGCATCGCTACCGCGATGCAATTCGTTCCCAACATCTTGAACTTCGGTAGCGTTTCGGTGGGAGGATCGAGCGCAGTGCAAGACCTGCTGATCACCAACACCGGTGCGACAATGGTCAACATTGCGACCATTGGGAAAACGGGGCTCAACCCCGCCGACTTCAGGTTGTCCTCGAATACCTGTGGGAAGGCGTTGGCATCGGGAGCGAGTTGCGAACTAACTCTGAGCTTTCGCCCTCAGGTCGCCGGGACGCGCTCCATGGTAATAATGTTTAATGACAGCGCCGGCGGCAGCCCGCAGACAGTTCCCCTGACGGGGACTGGAATGTAACCCGACAGAGCGTCATAAGCGTCCAGGAAATAGAATCTCGAACTAGTGCAATCACACATCCGACAATCTGTTCCTTGGAGCCCGGTTGTGCCTGTCAGTTGCGTCGAAGGCCGGACTAATCTGAGCGTTGCGTGGACCTCAACCGTGAGTTCCCCGACCTCGAGGCACGGGCTCTACCGGAGGACGACAAGCGGCAAGAGTCTGTCCGCCACCTCTAACAGAAATCTCGCAATTCCGACACCCGGCCGTGACATTGGCGGCGAGAGATATCGCCAAAATGCTGTGCAACATCTGTAGTATGACGTCAGCGTAATGCTCGATTTCTCTTTAGTTCCATTATTACTACGGCCACAATACCCGCAAATATCGCGCATTTTTGGCCGCTTCGGATTGACTGCAGCCGAGGCATGGGATAACATAGCGGAGCTATATGCCTCACCAGATTTGCGGTCTGGCGCGCGTCCGAACCGTGGCCGTGTCGGCTGAATTTCCAGCGGGATCGAAAGGGAAAAGCAATGAGACTTCGTGGGAAACTGCGGTACTTTTCCAATGCAACCGGATCATCGATGAGGCGTAAGTACCCAGTTATTTCGTTTGCGGTCTTGCTGGGAGCGCTTGCTGCCGGCCTCGGCGCCATCCGGTTCTTAACCGAGAAGGCCGGGCCGGTTCAGAACTCCCACACTCTTTCCAGTGCCGTGAAGCCGTCTGCTAGCGCGATGCCGGCACTCGCCGCGCCCCCTGCGGCTTTGCAACGTAAGACGTCGGCCGCCCCGCCCCTTGCGTTCGAGCCCAATCAGGGCCAGACAGATGCCCGAGTTCAATTCCTTTCACGGGGGCCTGGCTTTACCGCATTCTTAACCTCTGACGAGGCTGTGCTTAAGCTGCGGGAACCGGCAACCAGGAAACCAGAATCAAAAGGGAGTACCGGGACTGCTGGTCTCAAGGCTGGCGGCCGGACCGCAAACCACGCACCGCACACGATCGAATCGATTCTGCGAATGGAGCTCGAAGGCGCCAATAGTCCAGTGATTGCGAAGGGCACCGACGAGTTACCTGGCAAAACGAACTACTTCCGCGGCCCAGATCCTCAGAAATGGCACACCAATCTCCCTAACTATGCCAAGGTGCACTACGAAAATATTTACCCATCGGTGGATTTGCTCTATTACGGCAACCAGGGACGGCTCGAATACGACTTTGAAGTGCGCCCGGGGGGCGATCCCGGCGTGATCCGTCTCAAGTTTCCTGGCGGTCAGCAAGTCCACGTGGACAACAGGACAGGCGACTTGCTGGTGAGGGCGGCGAAAAGTTACGTGCGCTTTCACCAGCCCGTCGTCTACCAGACCGACGATCGCGGCGGCAAGAGCTACCTGACGGCGCGGTACCGGGTGAATGCATCGCGGCAGTCAGTAAGCTTCCGGGTGGCGCCATACGACCACCGTCGGACTTTGATCATCGATCCTGCGCTAAGCTACTCCACCTATCTGGGCGGCAGCCAAGACGACGAAGGAAACGCGATCGCGGTGGATTCTTCGGGCAGTGTCTATGTGGCCGGCCTTACCGACTCAATTGACTTTCCGGTGAGTTCCGGAGCTTTTCAGACCGCTTGCGGCGGAGGTTGCAGCGGTAGCACTTACGATGCGTTTGTCACCAAGCTGAATCCGTCAGGATCGGGGCTGGTTTATTCCACTTACTTGGGCGGAAGCCAGACTGACCAGGGAGAGGGCATCGCCATCAACTCAGCCGGCGACGCTTACGTGACCGGCATCACCTACTCCCCGGACTTTCCTGTCACTCCGGGAGCTTTTCAAACGGAATGTACTGGAGGTTTTGATTGCGCCGGCGGCGAGGCTTTCGTAACGGAGCTGAATTCAACTGGCTCGGCGCTGGTCTACTCGACTTACCTAGGCGGCAGCGCCTATACCCAGGGTAACGCTGTCGTTCTGAACACTGCGGGCGACGCCTACGTGACTGGCTGGACCTCGTCGGACGATTTTCCCGTGACTCCGGGCGTCTTGCAGCCCACCTGCGCCGCATGCGCCTCCGGTTCGGCTAGTGGTTTTGTCACCGAGCTTAACCCCAGCGGTTCAGGCTTGGTTTACTCTACCTTCCTGGGCGGGTCCAGCACCCAGCAGGCTTATGCCATCGCGTTGGATTCATCGGGCGATGCCTACGTGGTGGGTTTCACGACGTCCCCCGATTTTCCTACCACCGCGGGTGCCTTCCAGACGTCCATTGCAGCCCCGGAGGCCGGCTTCGTCAGCAAACTGAATCCCACAGCGTCCGCTCTCATTTACTCGACCTATCTCGGGGGAAGCGGTACGGGTTCGAACCCGTGTGCGGCGTGCGCTGCGGGCATCGTGGTGGACAGGGCTGGAGAAGCCTACGTGTCCGGCTTAACCTGGGAGACCAACTTTCCGGTTACCGCAGGGGCACTTCAGACCACTTATGCCGGGGGTTTCCACGACGCTTTCCTGACAAAGCTGAATGCCGCAGGTTCCGCACTGGTTTTCTCCACTTACCTCGGTGGGAGCAGCGACGATGGTGCGGTTGCTCTGGCCCTCGATCCCTCCGGCCGCGTCTACATGAGGGGCAACACTTATTCCGACAATTTCCCGGTCACGCCGGGAGCCTTCCAGACCGCGCCCGGGGGAGGCTCAGATGCTCTCTTTGCCATTCTGAATTCGGCCGGATCGAAGCTGATTTACTCCACTTACCTCGGCGGTACCGGTGATGAGTTCGGCCACGCCACTCAAAGCCTCGTGATGGATAGCCAGAACCCTCCCAACGCGTACCTCACGGGCTTCACTTCTTCGAACAACTTTCCCGTCACTTCCGGCGGCTTTCAAACCCTGTTCGGTGGCGTCTATGACGCTTTTGTGAGTAAGTTTGCGCCCAGCCCTAACGTTGGCCTATCTCCTTCCAGCCTGACGTTTGGCGATCAGGCAGTCGGCACCAGCAGCTCGCCGCAGACCATGACCTTGACGAACACGGGCACAGCGACGCTGAAGGTGACGAGTGTTAGCGTAACGGGAGCGGACGCCGCGGACTTTAGCCAGACCAACAACTGTACCGCCGTCGTAGTTCAGGCGACCTGCACCGTCAGCGTGATCTTCACTCCCACGGCATCGGGAACCCGCACCGCCGCACTATCGATCGCAGACAACGCTCCCGGCAGTCCTCAAACTCCGATTGTATCGGGCACGAGCGGTGGGCCCATTGTGTCGCTCTCTCCCGCCAGCCTGACCTTCCCGGCGCAGATTATTCTCACCGCCAGTACCGCACAGAAAGTAACCTTGACGAACACGGGACTTTCCACCCTTTCCATCACCAGCATCAGCACCACCGGGAACTTCAGCCAACGCAACACCTGCAGCCAGAGCCTGGCTTCGGGGGCCAGTTGCAAAATTAACGTCGTCTTTGGTCCCACGCAGGTCGGTACGCAGACGGGCACAGTGTCCGTCGTTGACAATGCGGCCGGAAGTCCGCAGACGGTCGCGCTCACCGGGGTCGGTACGGTAGTGCTGTTGAATCCCACCAGCCTCGATTTTGGCTCCCAGAAGGTGCACACCACAAGTAAGGGCCAGAACATTCAGATGACGAACAAGGGCTCGTCCACGATAAGCATTAGCAGCATTGCGATTACCGGTTCTGATCCCACAGATTTTGCAGAAAACAATAATTGCAAAACCAGCCTGGCGGCAGGGGCGTCCTGCACGATAACGGTTAAGTTTGTCCCGACGGTTGCCCAGCAGTTGACCGCGACCGTGTCGATTACCGATGCCGGCGGCGGCAGCCCGCAAACTGTGGCTCTTTCCGGGACAGGAACGTAGTAGCGAGTCGCGATATCGTCTTCCAGGAACAAATGGCGCTCGAGAGATCCGGGCGTCTCCGGCCCCAAGTGTGTGAGGGCTTGGTCTTCTTCGCACGCCTTAAGCCCTCTTTCGGGCTCCCTCAGCGTGTTTATTTCGTTTGTTGCCCAGTGGTGCCAACCTGATATACTCGCGCTTCGAGAGACGCGAACCCTGGCCGGGCGCGCCACAACGAAGGCTTGCGGGCCGATCCTTGTACGAAGTTTGACGGGGGAGAGGACCCTGGGCTGCCCAGAGGTATCATATTTCTTGGGCGCACCTCGAACTTCCGATCAACCGGTTGCTGCGCAGGTGCACCTTGCACAGCCGGGCGCACCCGATGAGATGGGAATCCACGACGAGGTGGAAATGTGAAAAGGACTATGGTAAGCGTGTTCGTGCTTCTGGTTGCGTTAGTACGGCCCGCCCTGACGTACGGCCAGGCAGAAACCGTAAGCCTGACGCGTCATGAGAACACCATTGAAGTATCGATCGGTGGACAGCCCTTCACCACTTACTACTTTGATCCTGCCATTGCCAAGGCTTATTTGCAGCCGCTGCGCGACGCCCATGGCGTGATTGTCACCCGGGGTTTTCCCGTAGGCGAAACAATCCCTCCCGGACACGCGCATGATCCCAGCCTCGAGCCGCACCAGCGACCGCTTTACTTCGCACACGGCGATATCGACGGTTACGACTTTTGGGGCGAAGAGGCGTTTGAGAAATACTATGGACTGGAAGCGGGCAAGTCAAAATACGGACGCATGGCGATTCGCAAGGTTGACGAGGTGCGGGGCGGGCCCGAGTCCGGTGTGATTCGGGCGACGTTTGATCTGCTGGGCCCGGACCACAAACCGTTTGCCGCCGAGACGCAGGAATACACCTTTCGTGGCGACAAAGATACCCGGGTCATTGACTGCGACTATGTTATTCAGGCCAACCATGACGCCGTTAAGATTGGCGACAGCAAGGAGGGGACTTTCGGCATCCGGGTGGCTCCTGAACTGACCGCGCCGCGCGGGCATATGGTGAACTCGGAGGGTGCCGAAGGCGAGCCCAAGATTTGGGGGAAGCGTGCCAACTGGGTGGACTACGACGGCGTGATTGACGGCCACTCGCTGGGAATTGCCGTCTTTGATAGCCCGAAGAGTTTCCGGCACCCGACTTATTGGCACGCGCGGGGCTACGGATTGTTTGCCGCCAATCCCTTCGGCATCAAGGAATTTACACGCGATCCAGCCCAGGACGGCAGCTACACGATTCCGGCCGGCCAGTCGCTGAAGTTTCGTTATCGCGTGGTGATCCACGAGGGTGACTACAAGGAAGCGAAGGTGGCGGAGAAATATCAGCAGTTCGCGGCGACGGAATAGTGGCGACGGCGATCCACTTCGCCGCAAGGATGGTGCGCCAATCGAGGTCTCTCTTCAGCCGACCGGCTCTCAAGGCAAGACGCGGCCGCCGGTCAGCGATTGCCCAGCGTCTTGATGGTGCCGAGGCCAAGCAGATTGGCATCGGCCGTTGCGAGCGTGAGGTCAAGGACTTCAGCCGTGGCCGCGAGGAACCGATCGGCAGGGTCGGGATGAGCCGTCGGAAGATGGAAAGCCGCCAAAACAATCTCGTGAGTCAGCGGAGCCTCGCGGAACGGCGCGGTCGCCCTCGGTACCCAGGCGCTCAGGCTTCCTTCGATACGGATCCTGCCCTTGGCGTTCAGCGCCAAACACTCCCACACACTCACGGGTGACAGCCACAGTTCGTTCCGGGGGTTCGCCAACTCGCGCCGCAACCGGTGCCCCAGGCGCTTCGAGCCGTGCGCATGCCACAACCAGATGTGCGTGTCGAGTAGGAGCCTCAATCGCGCAGCGCCTCGAAATCGTTGAGGTCGATCACCGGGGATACGATGTCGCCGTCAATCGCAAAAGAGCCGGCCATGGACCCGAACCCGTCGTGGCTGTTCTCCGGAGTCGGGGGCACAATCTCGGCTATCGGCTTACCCCGGCGGGTGATTCGGACAGGAGTCTTGCTCTTCCGCACCCGCTCCAGAACTCCCAGGCAGGTGGCCTTGAACTTCGAAATGGCAATCTCTTCCATCACAGGCCTCCATTAAGGCAAATTCACCATACCATAGTCACAATAATTGGTCAACTCAGGATGTTTTGGGGATTTTCGCAGTGCGGCGCGGACCTCTGCCCTGTAGAACGATCAAAAGCACGGGGTGGCATTCGAAGAGGCCTGCACAGCAAGCGTAGCGCAGACCTGCTTCTCAAGGTCTGCGGCTTCTAAGGCCTATTGAGTGCGCTTAATCAGGCTGGGGCAGGTGGCGACGACATAGAGCCAATGTCGTCGCCACCCGGGATGCCGTGCGCCAGCCCTCCCGATTCGATTTCGACCCATGCTGCGACGTCTCCTATTCGACCAGAAGAGTGACGGTGGTGCTGGTTTGATTGACCGTGTTATTTACAATGCCCGTTGCCGTGATCGTAAGGTGGTACGTTCCCGCTGGCGTCCCGCTTGATACGGCCGCGACTACCTTAACGAGCGGTGTGAGGGTCGAGCTAACCCACACAGAAGATGGTGAGGCCCAGCAAGTTACGCCGGGTGCGCCCGACTGGCAACTCAGCGCAACCGTCCCCTCGAAGGCCCGGGAGCCGACAACTACACTGTATGTCGCTTTCGCCCCAGGGCGAGTGGTTGCTACCGATGGCTGGGCAGAGATCGAAAACTCCTGACCGTGTGCCGGCGCGGCCCCGATACCAACCGAGACTAGCGTAAGCAGCGCCACGGCCCAGAGAGTGCACATCAATTTGTTTCTCATGTCTGATTACCTCCTTGTTTTTGGAATTGAGAAATTAGAGCATCCGAGCGAAAGCTACAAAGGCCTGCGGCGGCCGTCAATTTGCGCACAGGGAGCTACCAATGAGCAATTTATGAGCACGTAGCCTACTGTTTCTAAAGGTACTGCACGTATAGTGATAAGTTGACGGAAGGTTTATAATTCCGGAGAGCGTCAACCGCTCAGGTGTTAATGAGTACTGACTGTTCGACCCGCACCATCATGTCTGCACCCTGGCGGCGCTAGCGCACCACCAGCTCAACGGTTGTGCTCCTGGTAATTCCGGCCGAAGTGCCGACGATCGTGAGACGATAGATGCCGGGTACAGCTAAAGACGAGCTAGCAGTAATGGTAACCTCCGGAAGCAGCGGCAACTGAGGGTTGATGTCGATGCTGCCAGGTGAAACTTCACAACTGATAAACGCAGGTTCGGGCTCGCAGGCAAAAGAGATCACGCCGCCAAAGCCGTTCCCCGGCATCGCCACCAGACTGTACGTGGCAGTGCCGCCTGGTTGCACTTGGACTACCTGGGGACTCGCTGTGAGCAAGAAGCTCGCCGACGGTTGGGGACGGAGGAATGGAACCCTCGGCACACGAAGTCACGCAACTCTTAAGGGCCTGGAGCGGAGGAGACGCGGCGGCGCTTGAGAAGCTGACTCCTCTCGTCTACACGGAACTGCACCGGGCGGCGCACCGCTACATGGCGCGGGAGGGCGCGGGCCACACCCTGCAAACCACCGCGCTGGTCCACGAGCTCTACCTGAAGCTGGTGGATATCCAGGAAGTGACCTGGCAGGACCGTGCTCATTTTCTGGCCGTATGCGCGCGGCTGATGCGGCGCGTGCTCACCGATTTCGCGCGCTCCCGAGCCTACCTCAAAAGGGGCGGCGATTCGCCCCATGTGGTCCTGGACGAGGCTCTGGTCTCCCGGCAGCGGCCGGCCGACCTCATCGCGGTGGACGACGGCCTGAACGCGCTGGCGGCCGTCGACCGGAGGAAGAGTGAGGTGGTGGAACTGCGTTTCTTTGGCGGGCTGAGCGTGGAAGAGACGGCCGAGGTGCTGAAGGTTTCTCCGGACACGGTGAAGCGCGACTGGAAGCTGGCGAAGGTGTGGTTGCTTCGGGAGATGGGCGGCGAGAACCGTGATGGATGCTGAAAGCTGGCCAGAAATCGAGCGGCTGTATCACGCGGCGTTGGAATGCGAAGCGGGCCAGCGGTCGGCCTTGCTGAAAGAAGCTTGCGCCGGCGATGAGGAGCTGCGCCGCGAAGTGGAGTCGCTGCTCGCCTTTGAGGAACCCGCCGAGAACTTCCTGGAATCGCCGGCGCTGGAGGAGGCCGCGAAGGGGCTGGCGGAAGTCGGCATCGAGCCACCTCCCTCGGGCCCGGACGGCTCGGACCTAATGGGCCTGACGGGGAAGACCATTTCCCATTACCACGTTCTGGAGAAGCTGGGAGGCGGGGGCATGGGTGTGGTGTACAAGGCCCAGGATACCAAGCTGGGCCGGTTCGTGGCCCTGAAGTTCCTGCCCGAAGGTCTTGCCCATGACCGCCAGGCCCTGGAGCGCTTCCAGCGCGAAGCGCGCGCCGCCTCGGCGCTGAATCACCCCCACATCTGCACCGTTCATGAGATTGACGAATGTGACGGCCAGCCCTTCATCGTCATGGAATTCATGGAGGGTCAGACCCTCAAGCGTCGCATCGCAGGACCCCTCACCTCCAGCCCCTCGCCCCAAGGGCCCCAAGGGAGACGGGAGGAAGAGAAAGAGGGTGGTCCTCCGTCTTCCCAGGAGAGAGGCGAGAAGTCTCCGGATTCACAGCCCTCTCCCTTGGGGAGAGAGGCTGCCCTGAGCGGAGCGAAGGCGGTGCCCCTACGGTGGCCATTCGCGGCGGGAGCGCTGGCGGCGACTCTGGCGGCGTTGGCAATTGGCCGGTCTGCGTGGCGATCCCAGGCGCGCCCGCCACAAATGATCGAGCGCCAACTGACCTTCAACTCCTTTGAAGCGCCCGTGGTGGATGCCGCCATTTCTCCAGACGGTAGCACCCTGGCTTACGCAGACATTTCCGGCCTTTACCTGAAGGTGATCGCGTCCGGCGGGGTCCAACCGCTGCCGGCGCCCGCCAATGCCCGAATCTACCGGATTGCGTGGTTTCCCAGTGGTCAGGACCTGCTGGTGACGGTCGTTTCCAGCCGCGACGCCAGCAGCCAGCTTTGGGCCGTGTCCGTCTTTGGCGGCCCGCCGCGCTTGCTTCGGAGCGACGTCCGCGAGGCATCGGTCTCTTCGGACGGCTCTCAGATTGCCTTCGTCACCACCAAGTCGGGAGATGCGATTTGGGTTATGGAGCCGGGCGGTGGACAAGCAAAAGAGATTGTTTCCGCCAAAGACGGGGCCCATTTCTCGGATCCGGCCTGGTATCCGAGGCACCGCAGAATACTGTACGTCTCATCCTCTTTCTCTTACAAGCCTCGAGATATCTCCGGGTGCGCGACATAGACGTGGGCTTTTTGGCGTTTCTTTTTTTGTGGCCTTTATCTGTGCGTAGTGTATACTTGCAGATAGAGGAGGTGGCTATGCCTCAAACCCTGCCTGCCCTGGAAGGCGAAAGAACCCGCTTGCTGGAAGA
>DATJYK010000258.1:0-2949 GCA_035578005.1 Terriglobia bacterium | reverse complement strand
GGGTGGTCAAAACTCCGAGACTGATGTAATCGGTAATGCGACTTCCTTTCGGGAGCTCAGCAATCGTACGGGCCATCGGCGGTCCTCCTCTCAAGTTAATGAGAGCAGAATACCGCACAAACCGTTAAGTGAACAGTATTGGTCTGAAGCCCCGCCCTTTCGGCGCGCAGTAGGCTAGATGAAGTGCCTATAGTGCATATCAAGCGCTCTATTGACGTAGCCTTAGCGGCGTGATACGCTGCCGCTTGCACAGTGGCTTATCAGCCAAGCGGGCCAGGGGACGGATGCCGGATGAAAATGCGCGAAGCGCTTTGGAGTGCGGCAGCTTGCTGCCGCTTTCCCCAAGGCCAGCTTGCTGGCCGACCCGGGCTTTGCGGAGAGGATGGCGGCGAGCAAGCTCGCTAAATCAAAGCGGCAGCAAGCTGCCGCACTCCAAAGCCTCGGGCGAGTCCTCGCGGCTTCTGGGGGTCGGGTGGCTACGAACGAACCCAGCATCTTATTGAAAACAAAGGGTCGCACTTTTTGGAACCCAGCAAGTGACAGAAAATGAATAAGTTAGTCAAAATAACCCAGCATCTGTATGAAGGACAAGAACATGATCACACTGAAACGCTCCTACTTGCGCGTTGCGTTCGGGATATCGTTTGTGCTTTTGCTCGTGGCGGCGGCTACTCTCGCGCAACGTCGCTTGCACGGCCAATCTGACGCCCAGACCCAGAGTCATCCCTGGATGGATGCCAGCCTGCCGCCTGACCAGCGTGCGGACATGGTGCTGAAGGAAATGACGCTGGACGAGAAGATCGACTTGGTGCACGGCCAGGGCATGCCCGGCTGGGGCAAACCCCGGCCCAACGCCTACCTGGGCAACGGCGGCGCGGGCTTCGTGTTGGCGATACCGCGGCTCGGCATCCCGTTCATTCAAATGAGTGACGCCGCCTACGGCGTGAGAAGTAGCGCCCAGAACGGCCGCTACTCAACGGCCCTTCCTTCGGATGTTGCTGCCGCCGCGAGTTGGGACCCGCAAGCTGCCTGCGAGTATGGCGCGCTCATCGGACGCGAACTGCGCGCCCAAGGCTACAACATGACGCTGGGCGGCGGGGTGAACATAACCCGCGAGCCGCGTAACGGCCGCACGTTCGAGTATATGGGGGAGGATCCGATCCTGGCGGGCACCATGGTAGGCAACCGCATCAAGTGCGAGCAGGCGCAAAACGTGATCGGCGATATCAAGCATTACGCCGTGAATGACCAGGAGAGCGGCCGGAATGAGGTGAACGTCATCATTGGCGAGCGGGCGCTGCGTGAGAGTGACCTGCTGGCCTTCCAGATCGGCATCAGCATCGGACATCCCGGCGCAGTCATGTGCTCCTACAACGCCGTGAACGGCGACTTCGCCTGCCAGAACAAGCACCTGCTGACCGATGTCCTGAAAAAGGATTGGGCTTTTCCGGGCTTTGTGCTCTCTGACTGGGGCGGCACGCACAGCACCGTGAAGGCGTCCGCGGCCGGCCTCGATAACGAAGAGCCGGAGGACATCTTTTTCGGAGCCAAGCTGAAGGAGGCCGTGCAGTCGGGCCAGGTTCCGATGGCCGAGCTTGACGAGCACGTGCATCGCATTCTGCGCTCCGAATTCGCAAGCGGCATTGTGGACCACCCCATCCAAAAGAGCGTAGTGGATGTCGAAGGCGACCTCGAGATTTCGAGGCAGATCGCTGAGCAGAGTTCCGTCTTGCTCAAGAACGCCGACAATATTCTGCCCCTCGATCGCAGCAGGCTGCACTCGATCGCTGTGATCGGCCCTCACGCGGACACCGGGATGATTTCAGGCGGCGGGTCGGCGCAGGTCGACCCGCCCGGACGTCCACCGTCGCGCTGGCTGGAGCAGGTGTGGTTTCCCACTTCACCTTTGAAGGCCGTCGTGAACAAGGCTCCGGGCGTGAGCGTGCAATTTGATTCCGGCGCCGATCCGGCCGCTGCAGCGGCTCTGGCGAAAAATTCTGATGTCGCCCTCGTATTCGTCTATCAGTGGGAAAGCGAAGGAATGGACCTGCCGAATCTGTCGCTGCCGGAGAAACAGGACGCGCTCATCGAGCAGGTGGCGGCGGCGAATCCACATACTGTCGTGGTGCTCGAGACGGGCACTGCCGTCACCATGCCTTGGATTGACAAAGTGGGCGGAGTGCTGGAGGCGTGGTTTGCCGGAAGCAAAGGCGCAGACGCGGTAGCCAACATCCTGTTTGGCGACGTGAACCCGAGCGCCAAGCTGCCCATGACGTTTCCGCGCAGTGAATCTGACTTGCCACACCCTCAGCTTGTGACGCCGCCGCAGGGCCAGCGGCGGAAGCCCGAAGACCCGCCTTCGTTCAGTGTGAACTACGACGAAGGACTGAAGGTGGGTTATAAGTGGTACGACGCCGAAAACAAGCCAGTGCTGTTTCCTTTCGGTTTCGGACTTTCGTATACGACGTATACGTACACCGATATCAAGGTGGCCGAGACTGACAGCAAAGTTGTCGTCGGCTTTGCAGTGAAGAACACCGGCGCTCGCGCCGGGTCTGAGATTGCCGAGGTCTATGCGGCGCTTCCGGCCGAGGCCGGTGAGCCACCGAAGCGCCTGGTGGGGTGGAGCAAGGTCGAGTTGAAGGCGGGCGAAGACAGGGAAGTGACCGTAACCGTCGATTCCATGTACTTGTCGATCTACGACGAGAATTCGAACGGGTGGAAGCTGGTGCCGGGCAGCTACACGTTCAGGGTCGGAGGATCATCACAGAACTTGCCGTTGACTGCGAACATCGATCTGAAGTAGCGGTTGCCAAGCGGGCCAAGCGTACACTGGCTGCCCCTATCAACCGGAGCGCCGCCGGCTGGTGGCAAGAACAGATGCGGGAACCTGATCGCGCCGGAAGCGCGAATGGGGAGGTCTTAAAGAGCTACGAGGCCAGCGAAGTA
>DATJYK010000257.1:0-1151 GCA_035578005.1 Terriglobia bacterium | reverse complement strand
GGAACCTCTGAAATACTCGCCGATCCACAGGCCGCGCGGATAAGGTGTAAGTCGGAGGGAAAACACGAGTGCGACAGCAAACTCTGGCAGCGCAGACGACGTTTGAGAAGTACGGGCGGAAGTCGAAGCGAGAAGAGTTTCTCGATGAGATGGAGCAGGTAGTGCCATGGGCGGAGTTACAAGAGCTGGTCGAGCCGCATTATCCGAAGGGCGAGAACGGGCGGCCGCCGGTGGGGTTGTCGATCATGCTGCGGGTGTACTTTCTGCAGCAGTGGTTCAATCTGTCGGACCCGGGGGCGGAAGAAGCGCTGTACGAGTCGCCGGCGCTGCGACACTTTGCCGGAGTAGATCTGGGGCGAGCGCCGGCGCCAGACGAGACGACGATTTTGCAATTCCGCCACCTGCTGGAGCGCCACGATCTGGGCGGAGCGATGTTGAACACGGTGAACGAATATCTGGAGAGCCGGGGCATCCGCATCACGCGGGGCACGATTGTAGACGCGACCATTATTCATGCGCCCTCGTCGACCAAGAACCGGAGCGGGAAGCGCGATCCGGAGATGCATCAGACGCGCAAAGGCAAGCAGTGGTACTTCGGGCTGAAAGCACACATCGGGGTCGACTCCAAGCGCGGACATGTGCATTCGGTATGCACGTCGGCGGCGTCGGTGGCGGACAAGCACATGCTGCCGGACCTGCTGCACGGCGAAGAGCGCAAGGTGTGGGGCGACGGAGCATATCAGGGACAGGGCGAGGCGATTCGGCAAGCCGCTCCGCACGCCCAAGATATGACCAGCCGGAGAGTGAAATACAAGGATGTTGTCGACGCGTTACAGAACGCTAAGAACCGAGTCAAAGCGCGAGTTCGCGCGAAGGTGGAACATCCGTTTCGCATTCTGAAGCGAGTCTTCGGCTTCGAGAAAGCGAGATACCGGGGATTGAAGAAGAATCATGAGCGGCTGTGCGCCAGCTTCGCGCTGGTGAACCTGTACATGCACCGCAAGCGATTGGCCATGGCGTAGCAGCAGTGCGTCTGCAATCCGCATCCATCGCGGGTTTCAGCAAGACGGCAGGGAATTCCGGGGGATCTGTAGCCTGTACAGCCTGACCTCCCGCGCAGCACTCAAATCAAGAGGTTGTTCAGAGGTTCC
>DATJYK010000256.1:0-1723 GCA_035578005.1 Terriglobia bacterium | reverse complement strand
TTTCATGAAGCTTACGAGAACATCGTCCAACGCCGCATGACCATGGAGTTATCGATGGCCATAGCCATCGTCGCCGCTCTCGCCATACGTGAAGTCTTTACCGCTTTAGTGATTACGCTCTTTGTTCTCGTCGCCGAAATCCTCGAAGGTCTCACTGTCGGCCGTGGCCGTAAAGCCATTCAGCGGCTGGTCGATCTTCTTCCAAATACGGCGACCGTTCGCCGCAACGGCGCGTGGACCGACGTGGACATCGCCGAAGTCTCCACGCACGACGTTGTGCTTGTTAGGCCTGGCGGTCGTCTCCCGGTTGATGGCCAAGTCGTGGGAGGCCACTCCTTCGTCGACCAAGCACCCATCACCGGCGAATCCATGCCAGTGGAAAAACAAGCAGGCGCTTCGGTCTACGCCGGCACCATCAACCAATCCGGCGCACTTGAGCTGCGCGTCGAACGCCTCGGCCGGGAAACTACCTTCGGCAAAATCATCGAAGCGGTAGAAACTGCGGAAAGGTCCCGCGCACCTATTCAGGGCATTGCCGACCGCCTAGCAGGCTACCTTGTCTACTTTGCGCTCGGTGCGGCCGTCTTGACGTTTCTGATCTCGCACAACATTCGTTCGACGATTTCTGTGGTAATCGTTGCGGGCGCTTGTGGCATCGCAGCTGGCACGCCACTGGCGATCCTCGGCTCTATCGGCCGTGCTGCGCAACAAGGAGCGATCATCAAAGGCGGTCTCTATCTCGAAAAGCTAGGCGAAGTCGACACCGTCCTTCTCGACAAAACCGGTACGCTCACCTTCGGCACTCCCGAAGTCCTCGATACCTGCGTGGCTAGCGACAGTTCCTCCGACCTTCTGCTACAAACTGCCGCCATCGCCGAGTCGCGCTCCGAACATCCCATCGCCAAAGCCATCCTTCGCCGGGCGGCTCAGCTAAACCTTGTCTTCGAAGATCCAGCCGAATTTCATTACACGCCCGGAAAAGGCATTATCGCCACCACTGCTGGCAACGACGAAATCATTATCGGCAATCAACATTTCCTGATCCAGCGCGGAGTTCAACTAACGCAATGCACCAGTGCCTCAGTTGCTTCCGAGATTTTCGTTGCTCGCGCCGGCTGTTTCTTGGGGACTCTCCATATCGCAGACACCATCCGTCCCGAAGCCAAGACCGCTATCCAGTCTCTAAAATCCATGAGCCTGCGCACCGTCCTTCTCACCGGCGATGCCAAAGCAACCGCAGAAGATGTCGGCAAGAAATTAGCTGTCGACGAAATTGCCTCCGAACTTCTCCCGGAAGATAAATTGCAGTACGTGAAGCAACTCGCCGAAAAAGGCCACAAAGTCGCCATGGTCGGCGACGGTGTCAACGATGCGCCTGCGTTGATGCAGGCCTCCGTCGGCGTCGCCATGGGCTCTGGCACCGATGTTGCCCGCGAAAGCGCTGACGTTGTCCTCATCGGCAGTGATCTCTCCAAGCTCGTCGAGACGCTCCACACGGCCCGCCGCTGCCGTCGCATCATCCTACAAAACTTTGTCGGCACGCTTGTCGTCGACAGCATTGGCGTCGGCCTCGCCGCCTTCGGCTTCCTTAACCCTTTGCTCGCCGCCTTCATTCACGTCACCTCGGAACTGGCCTTCATCCTCAACTCCGCCACACTGCTACCATCGGTGCGCTCCGCCAACCAATTCGTCCGCGGTATTCTTTTGCACTCTGCCCCTCCAG
>DATJYK010000255.1:0-9889 GCA_035578005.1 Terriglobia bacterium | reverse complement strand
GCGCCCGAATGGATCATAAGCGTACGACACACTTCCGCCTGAACCAGGCAACGTAACGCTAGTGAGCCGGTTTTCAAAGTCCCAGGAGTAATTTGTCGTACCGGTGGAGTCGGTTTTGGACGTGGTGTTGCCGTTCGCGTCTAATGCTGACCCTGCCGCAGTGTTTCCGCTCCAGCTCTGCCATCCCCTACGTGAGTTTCCACTTAGCCGCGCCGTTGCACTAAAACAGTGCAGCGTTTTTTCGCTCGAACCCCAGACGCGAGTTTTTAGGCTGACGGTTGAAGAGACAGCTAAAGGAAAAAACACACACGGATGGCTCGACGCGGAGAGCACTTCTTCTTTAGCTGCTGTCGGCATTACCTCGATTATAAGTGCTGAGTCGTTACCAGAGCAGGATTTTCCGAGAGCCATGTGCTCCGTGGGCAACGAAGGACGCTCCGCTGCGGCGCATCCGATAACTCGCTCGTTATCCGACGCGGCCTCGAACTGCACGAGCCTTCCCGCGCTCCACTCGACAGAAGCTGCCTTCTGTCGCCTTCGCTGTCCCACGGCGGTCTATTCGGATTTTTGTGTGAAAAGCGGCTTTCCGAAAAAGCCGTCAAGAGTCTTGTCAAGCTTTTTCCCAAGTCTTTTTTGGGTCTAAAAATATAGCATCCTACGTTATTTGCTGTTCGGCTCTTCAGCATCTTCCTCTGCTTCCACTTCGAGCACGGCCAGCAACGCGGCCTTCTCGCCATCTTCATCCGCACCAGTGCTCTCGCTCGTCGCAGAGGTTGCTTTGCGGTCCAGCGTGGCGCCGGGATGCGTGGCCGCGTGGATTTTTTGCAGCTTGCGGATGGCCACGTGCGTGTAAATTTCCGTGGTGCTGATCTCCGCGTGCCCGAGCATCTGCTGGATGTAGCGAAGGTTCGCGCCGCCTTCCAGCATCAGCGTCGCCATGGTGTGCCGGAACGTGTGGCAGGACCCGGATTTCCCAAGGTTCGCCTGGGCGATTAACTCCCGCGTCAGATTGCTCAGCGCGTCGGGATTGAACGGCTCTCCGTATTGTGTCAGGAACAGCGTGGCGTCATCCGGCTCGACGGCCAGCAGCGGGCGCGCCTCCCGCAGATATTTTCCCACCCACAGGAGCGCCCGCTCGCCGATGGGGATCATGCGGTCCTTCTTCCCCTTGCCCTCGCGGATCGTCAGCGTGCCCCGTTCGCGGTCCACATCGTAGAGTTTGAGACGGATGAGTTCGGTCCGCCTTACGCCGGTGGAGTAGAACGTTTCGAGGATCGCGCGGTCGCGCAGTCCCACCGGCGTCGTAATGTCCGGCACCACCATGACGTGCTCGACTTCGTCCGCCGAGAAGATGGTGCGCGGGATGCGCTTCTCCATCCTCGGCAGGTCCAGATCGGAAGCCGGGTTGTGCAGGATGTGATTGTTGCGCACCAGCCAGCGGAACCAGCGGCGCACCGGCACGAGCCGCGAGTGTTGCGTGCGGAACGTCAGCGGCTGCCCGTTCTTCTGCCGGTAGTAGTACAAGTAGCGCTGATAGCTCTCCAGGATCGGGCGGGTCACTTCCATCGGGTGCTGCATGCCGCGCTGCTCGGCCCAGCGCACGAAGTCGCCGATGGACCAGCGTGCATGATCGGCGGTGTCCTCCGCGTAGTTGTTGATCAGCAGCCATTCGAGATGCTCTTCCCGCAAGCGGCCCAGCGGCGTGCGCGGATCGGGCTGAGTCTTGTGTTTGATGACGCGGGCCATCACTTCACCCCCGCGCGTCCCGTCAAGCCGTGGCCGTTCGGTTTGCTTTCGGCTACGACTACGTTGCGCGGCTCTCCCTGCTTTTGCTCCCCCCTATATGCGTTTCCGCGAAGCCGCGAAGTTGAAGCCGAAAGCCTTTCCAGTGTTGGCGATGCGTCATTTTTTCCGGGGCCGCGAAGTGCCCGCACCCCACCCGCGAAGTCGTCGTTTACCCCCGCGAAGTTGGCCTCCAACCCCGCGAAGTTTGCGCTACGATGCGCTTCCTCCTCGGAAGCTGGAAGTTGGTAGACCACCAACTGACCCTGGTTGCCGCCGCGCCGCACCACCAGATACTCCATCTCTTCCAGCCGCTTCAGATGTTGCCGCAACTGCGTGTCGCCCCACTTGGTGTGCTCGCGCACCGTGCGCCGCGTGAATCGATACTCACCCGGCGCGATCTCCGAGCGCACACACTCGGCCTGCACCATCTCGGTAATCAGCGCCAGCAGCTTGCGGGTTTGCGGGCGCAGCTCGTCGAGCGAAGGCTTCAGTCCCACCTGGTCAGCGAGCGTCTGCGCCAGTTGCACGTCCGCCGCGCTGGCCTCGATGTATTCCAGCATCTCGCCGTCACAGGGAACCGTTTTGATTTCCCGCTGGTGCTGATGCAGCAGCGCGATGGCTTCGATCAGCGTCAGCAGCTTCGCGTGGTCGCGCCGCGCCCGCGTCATGTAATCGGGGAACTCCCCCACGTCGTGGTGGTTCACTACCACCAGCGGGCGCAACAGGCGCTGCGCGTTGCGGTGCAGGCGCACCAGCTTGCTCCGTTTGCGCCGCAAGAGATGACCCTCGATGGTGCGCGCTTCCCGCTGCCGCTGGTGGATCGCCCGCGTCTGTTCGCGGTCCTCGTTCACGGTCAGCGCGATCGCGCGGTTCATCAGTTCCTCGTCCACGTCCTGGGCGGTGGTGGTCAGGAACAGCATCACTGGGCCTTCCACTTCGTAATCGTGTGTCACCAGCTTCCCGCTCACCGGGTCTTTCCCGGTCGAGGCGATTTTCAGCACCCCTTCCGACTGCAACAACTTCAGCGGATACGCGGCGCGGTCGGCTCCCTGTTGTTCCGAGATGGCCAGGATTTTGTGTTGGAGATTTTTCTGTCCCATGTAGAACAGCGCTTGCCCGGTCATGGCCGTGTAGCTCTCCCGCTGCTCTTCCGGCATGAAGTCCAGCACCGCTTCCATCAGCGAGCTTTTGCCCGCCGAAGAGGCCGACTGCACCACGACGGCCAGCGGCTTTTCGAGCAGGCGCGACACCGCGGCCAGGTAGCCGATTTTTTTGTTGGTCTCCTCGCCCACCACGCCGCATTTCTCGAAGTCCTCCAGCACCCGCTCCAGCAGGCGCGGATCACGCAACAGTTCCAACGCGGCCGCTTTTTCCTCGGCGGTCATCTCGAGTTTTTCTTCCGGCGGATTCAGCGCCTTTTCCAGCCACTCGTGTTGCAAGTCTTCGAGTTTCAGGATCAGCGTGGCCAGATCGCGCTCGATGCCCTCTTCCTTGTGGCCCAGTTCTTTTGCGGCTTGCTTGGCGAAGAGTGTGCGCGGACGTGCGCCGTAGAGATCGAAGCGGTCCACGTGCAGGCGGGTGTCCCCGCGCGCGTTGGTGCTGGTTACCATCACGTTCACGTGCAGCACGCCCGGAGCCGTGTTCTTCCCGAGGTCCAGGATGCGATAGCGCCGCTCGCCCATGGTCACGTACACCGTCTCGCCATTCACTTCGACCGACACGCCCCGCACCGGCACCACGGTTCCAGTTGGCAACGACGCGATGGGCTGCTCGGCAGCTAAAGAAAGACCGGTTTCCTCCTCCGTGGTGTTGGCCTCGATGCGCTCGGGGATTTTTTCTTCCGCTGGCACCTGCGGAGTTTCCTGCTCTACCGGGACCACAGGAGGAAGAGCGGCTGCGACAGGTTCGGCGATTTTTTCTTTAGCCGCTGGTTTCTCTTCGATGATTTGCGGCTCGCTCGCCGCCACTGTGGGCCGCTGGCCCTTCCCCAGCCACGCCGCTTTGCCCAGCAAGATGCCGAGGCTTTTCGTCGCTGGTGTCACCTTCAACGCGAACTCGTTCGCGTCCATGCCTTTCGGGAACTGCACCCGGTAGCATTCGATCCCCATCGCCAGGAGTTCTTCCGCCAGCTTCGCCGCCGCCCGCTCGCCGGCGTCGTCCCGGTCGTAGGCGATATAGACTCTCTTGGTGCCATGCTTTTTGAGCGCGGCCCGATGATCGTCGGTAAAACCGTTCACACCGTAGCTCGCCGTCACGTGGCGATAGCCCGCGCACCAGAACGTCAGCGCGTCGATCAGCGCTTCACACAGGATGATTTCCTTCGACGCGACAAGCGCCTGTTCGTTCCACACCCCGCGCATCGGCCCTGGCAGGTACGAGTGCAGCGGCGTGTTTTCCCGGAACGCTCGTCCGATCTTCCGCCCATACATCTCCACCACTTCGCCTGCGAGATTGAACACCGGGATCACCAGCGAACCGTGGAAGTGCTCGTGTCCGCTCTCACGCAAGATGCCCAGGTTCGCTAGTTGGCCGCGCTGCTCGTTGCCTTGTTTGCGGTTTTTATCTGGCACGCGGTAGGTCAGCGTGCGGTTGGCGAAGCCCAACCGGAACTGCTCGATCATCTCTGACGACGTGAGGCCGCGATTGACGAGATACTGCTGCGCTTCCGGCGTCTGCTTCAGCGTCTCGTGATAGTGGTGCACCACCAGTTCCAACAGTTTTTTGTCGTTGAGACTCTGCTCGGCCAGCGGCGGCAGTTTCACCGTGGAAGATTCCTTCGGCGGCGGGCCGGACCGTTTCGCAGCTAAAGGAAGAAAGTCCCGCTTCAACAGTTCCACGGCGTGTGTGAAGCTGACGCCCTCGGCGCGCATCACCCACTCGATCACGTCGCCGCCTTCGTCGCACGCCCCCTTGCAGTGCCACACGTTCTTCACCGGATCGATGTTGAGGCTCGGGTTGGTGTCCTTGTGGAAGGGGCACAGGCCGATGAGTTCCTTGCCGTACCGTTTCAGCTTTACTCCCCGCGCTTCCGCCAGCCGCTGAATCGAGATTTCCCGCTTGAGCCGGGCCTTCTCTTCATCGGGGATGTACGGCATCGATGCTCCTTTCTGTGGGCCGTTTCCGGTGTTTTTCTGAAAAGCTGTCAAGGCTCATTTATGATATATTCTACGTATCATATGCAATGCCATACGGTCAACGCGTTTGAAGGGCCTTCTTATGCTGACGACATGAAACGCCAGCACAAGAACGGTCACAACGGACACACGGAAGTCGGTTTTCCTGAGCGCCTGGTTGCCATTCGCAAGGAACGTAACCTCACGCAGCAGGCCCTCGCGGGTTTGGCGCGCTGTGGCATCTCGCAGTTGAAACGCTACGAGTTGGGAACTTCGCAGCCCACTCTCGATGCCATCAAGAGATTGGCTCAGGCCCTTCGCGTCACTTCGGATTTGCTGTTGTTCGGCAAGGATGAACGCGGCCCGGACGACGATCTGCGCTTGCAGTTCGAGGCCGTCTCACGCTTTGACCCGGACTCCAAGAAGGTTGTGAAGCAGATTCTCGATAGCATGATCTTGCAGCAGGAAGCACGCCGCTGGTCCTCTTCGAGATCGTAAGCGGGAAAGGAAAACGAAATTGGAACGGAACCTCAAGCAAGAACGCCAGCAGGCCCACGCGCTGCTCGACATGCTGCCCGATGAAAAGCTGAACGCGGTACGCACTCTGCTCGAAGTGATGGTCGAACCGCTGTCCCGCTCGTTAGCTCTGGCCGAAATGGAAGAGGAAGAACTCACGCCGGAAACAGCTGCGGCGCTGGAACGCGCCCGTGCTTCGCTCGCCCGTGGTGAAGGCATTCCCCACGAGGAAATTCTGCGCGAGTTCGGCGTGAAAAAGTGAGCGAACCCTCCGAACAGCCCACCCCTGAACGTATCGCCGTTCATTGGTCCCCGGAGGCCCGTGCCGATCTCCGCGCCATCGACCGCGAACCGGCCATGCAGATTCTTTACTGCCTGGATCGTTACCTCGCCAGCCGCTCTGGTGACGTAAAAAAACTAAAGCCCCCGCTGGCCGGTTTCCGTCTCCGCTGTGGCGACTACCGCGTGTTCTTCGATCTGAAAGACGACAACGCCATCGAAGTCACCGCCGTCCGCCATCGCAAGGAAGCCTACCGCTGACGCCCGTCAGGATTCTTGCCGAAGTGTTTCTCGAACAGCTTGCGGGATCGCTTCGCGCCTTCCGCACTCACCACCACTGATTTTGCCTTGTTCTTCGGGTCCGAGATGTACCCCTTCGCGTGCAGCCGGTCCAGCGCGTCCCAGTCATGGCCTTTCCACGCTCGCAACCCGGTTCGATCCTCGAACATGGTGAGACTGAGCAGCGCCAGCACCATCTCGTCCACTTTGTCCTTGTCGTATTCCATCGCGGCCCTCACCGGACTTTCGCTTACCCCGATGGTAGCGCGCCCCGATGTTTTTGGGGCAGAGAGGCGTCAGCCTCTCATGGCGGGAACACTCCCGAAGCGAGAGCAGCGGTCAAGGGCGACCATCGGGAGCCGCGCCAGCGGGCCTGCCCCTTGACGGCGGCCCGAGCGCAGGGAAGCGCTTCGGATTGCGCTTGACACCCTCAGAGCTATCTGGTAAAGGTCTTATCCAGAATGAACGGACTTTCCACACGCGATGCCGCTAAGAAGCTCGGACTCAGTTTCACTTCCCTGAACCGCTACATCGCCGCGAAGAAAATCCCTCTTCCGCCGCTGGTTCGGGTGGGCGGTGTGCGAGTCCGCCTTTGGAGTGACAAGGACATCGCGAAAGTCCGCGCGCTTCTGCCGAAGATCAAAAACGGCAGGAAGCTCCGCTACAAGAAGTCGAGGAGGAAATAGAGTATCGAACGGGACGCCGCGCAGTGTCACCTGCACGACGCCCCTAACCACCATCACCTGTTTAGGAGGCAACGATGGCTGTTAATGAAGTTATCCGGTCCCCCTTTCCCACGCAACCGTCCGCTCGTTCCGCGAAGCTCCGCATCTACGAAAGCCTTTTCCTGTTTAACCAGGGTGTCGATCACCTCGTCGCCCTCGTGCGCAACATGGAGAAGTTCTCGTTTGCCGACCAGGAGGAGTTGCAGTCCTTCGAAGCGGAGATCGAAGAAGTGCGCTGTGATATGAACGCCGATTTCGCCGAGCACTTGGTGGATAGCGAACGCTTCGACGAGGCTCGTTTCTCGAAGCAGCGCCACGACTACGAGAAGCAGTGGCGCGACCCGGACGACGTGTATCTCAACGTCGAACGCCGCGAGGAAGAACGCAAGAAGCAGGGATTGCCGCCGCGCGTCGGCATCGTCCCGCATTCCGCCGTCGCCGCAGAAGAACAACGCTGGGAAGCCGAGCAAGAGCACAAGAAAAAGCGCGCCGGGAAGCCCGCTCCGAAGGCCAAGAACTCCGCGCGGGAGAAGCGCCATGAGTAAAAAACGCGGATCGAAAAAACCGAAGGTCGTGTGGGTCGGAAGTACGCCCGTGACGCGCATCACTCCCGAGGAGCTAAAGAAGCTCCACAAGCTAATGAAAAAACGCCTCGCGATGCGGCGTAAGAAGTATCCCGAAGTGCGCGGCCAGGTCGTGGATTACATCACGCATAGGATCGACGACGGAACGCTCTACTTTACCGTCTGGTTCAAGGACAAGACCGCCTTCTCGCTTCGCTACGCTTGCGACATGTTTGTCGTCGGGGCCGACTATAGCGATTGGAAGACCGGAGACGAGAAGATCATCCGCCGGTACATGAAGCCCATTCCGAGGTAGCGACCATGGGCGTCCGCAGCCGTTTTTCCTTTAGCTGCCGGGTTTGGCTTTCAGCCGCTCGGCGGCCTTCTGCACCTTGCTGGCGTCGGCACGGTCGATGAACGACTGCAACTCTTCCGCCGTCAGCTTCTCCCCCTCCGCCAGCCGGTAAAACGCATTCAGCAGGATCGTACGCAGCGCCAGCACTTCCGCCAGCACGGTCTCCTCGGCGGGCCGCGCCTGCTTGCCGTCCAACTCGCGCAGCAACACTTCCCGCACCCACTCGCTCATCGCGCGGCCTCCGGCCAGCGCTTCGAGCCGCGCGTATTCTTCCTCGCTCACCTTCGTGCCGATGGATTTCCTGCGAAAGACCGGCTTCACCATGCGCGCCTCCTGCCCTGAGACCAGAACGCGCAGCGTAGCAGGAAGCCTTCAAAATCAACAAGTTCGCCTATAGGAACTTCCGGCGCTCCCGAGCGCCGCGATTTGTGCATCTGGTTTCTTTTCTGTGGTTACCCTACAGCAACCGCAGGTTGCTCTGCAGCACCCATCCTGGGGTGACGTGTCACCCCCCTCCCCATGCCGCCAGGCATGGCTCTTCACGCGCTCTGCGGCGCTCCACCGTAACAGGGATCCAACAGGATCTTAGGTGCTCGACGGGTTCATCTTCCGAGAGCACTGGAGGCTAAAAAGGCTGCGCATCCGGCTAGCAGGAGGAAGAACGCCGACTTAGTTTTCTTCCAGTTCAGGGCGACGTAGACGAGTTGAAGCACTGGAAAAAGAAGACAGCCTATTCCCCAGAGAACGCCCTCCTGCCACGCCAAGACGACGATCCAGAGGCTCCCAAAGAAACACAGCGCGTAACCCGCCCACAGGAAGGCTATAGCCACAACGACACTCCCTCGCTGGCTGACATATGCCCCCCGACAGACGGCTCTAGGCGTGTTCCTGAGACGGAGACTGGTTACTCTTCACCACAGAACGACCCATTCGACGGCCAACCAGAACCGCCGCGCCAACCCCCACTGCGAAGTACACCGAAACGAGGGCTATCGTGGTGGCCCAGCGTGACGTAGTTGAGTGTCCGGCGTTTACCCCGACAACCAGCCACACCGCCCACGGCGCGAGGCTCAACGCCGCGGCAAGCACCGCTTTCCTCCTAGCGGCAAAGCCAACTCCAGCTCCCACTATCATCGGGATGCAGAAGAACTGAGGGTAGACATGCCATATCGTCTTAGCCCCTGAGCTGAACCAAAAGAATTCAGCGAGAAGCGTCAGGCCAAAACTCGCGATTATGCCCAGAGCAATTACGAGGAACAGTTTCATGGAGCCTCCTGGTGTCCCATCAAGCCGCTAAAAAAACTACTCCCGCTTTATGGGAGGGGCCGGAGCCGATGGATTCTTGGAAAAGTAGTTCATCAAGTCGGTCAGCCACGATGGCGGAGGGAACGGGTTCGTGACAGCCAGTTTGATGCACTTTTCCAAAGCGTTCTTGCAGTTCTGGTCGGCTGCAAGACACAGTTGTACCCTTTGCATCCCCAGATCACCTGCGTTGGGGTTCCCCTGATTTTGCTGAGCCTCAGCCGTGTTGGTAATTGCATCGTTGGACATGGAATTGAGAGCACTAACTTGCTCTCCAACTTGGCAGAGGGCGGCACTTACGACGCAATCGGCCTTCTTGAGTTTCTTACGCGCTTTCTCATAGAGATTGTAAAGATCGAATGGGCTAAGCCCCGCTGGATCAACGAAGTTGACCGGACTGTTCAAGCTGTAGGCGTAGAAATTATCTCCGACCGAAAATCCCAACGGGTCTTCAGACAGGAATCGACCGGTCTTCGGATCGAAGTACCGAGCGCGCATATAATAAAGCGTCGTCTCGGTGTCGAACTCGCGGCTCGTGTACTGGAACGGATTCGTCAGCGAGCCGCTGGAGTTTGTGGTGTTCCCGAACGAGTCGAACGTGTAGGTTTGCGTCAGCGCCCCGGCAGCGTTGCTCAGGGAAGTGACCGAACCTAGACCGTCCCTTTCGTAGTAGCTCGTCGCACCACTGCGCAGCATGGCGAGTAGTTCGTCGAAACTGGTCCCTTGTGAATAACGAGCCACGACGGAACCGCTGGCATTCGTTTCTTCAACAAGATTTATCCCATCGTAGGTGTAGATGCTCGTGCCTGTGCTGGACGATTTGTAAATCCTGCGCCCGAATGGATCATAAGCGTACGACACACTTCCGCCTGAACCAGGCAACGTAACGCTAGTGAGCCGGTTTTCAAAGTCCCAGGAGTAATTTGTCGTACCGGTGGAGTCGGTTTTGGACGTGGTGTTGCCGTTCGCGTC
>DATJYK010000254.1:0-34482 GCA_035578005.1 Terriglobia bacterium | reverse complement strand
GCGCAGTCTCTTGATGGCGGCGTTGATGCTGTGGTCGAACTCCACAATGGTGTCGTTAGGCCAGAGCCTCTTCTGCAGCTCTTCGCGCGTTACCACGTCGCCGGGACGCTCCACCAGCATTTGAAGAACGCGAAAAGGCTGTTCCTGAAGGCGGATTCTGCGCCCGTTCTTATGCAGTTCACCGGCCTTGAGGTCCAGTTTGAAGGGCCCCAGACGGACGACATGTGACGACGGCGCCATTTGAAGTGGGAATCCCGCGATGACTCGTGCCGAATGTACCACCTTGAGATTGACAGTTCAAGGTGTATGAAGTTCAAGTCCGCGCAGCACACTTTGCATCTCGCTGACGTGCCCCTCACCCCCGGCCCCTCTCCCCCGAGGGGGCGAGGGGCCGGGGGTGAGGGGCACGTCGCTCTACCGCAGGACTCGGTAAGACATGGCCTATCAGTCGGTTAGCGCGTTACCCACGCGTAACCCACATGTAGTTGCCGTTGCATTGAGGTACCCCCGCCCCTAGCCCAAAGTCGCCCTTCACCGCGCAACCCGCGGCGGAGGGCGACATGAAAACGGTAGGCAGAAGGCAGACAGCAAGGCGTCCCTGGGTACTTTGCTGTGCTCTGGCTCTGGCAATGCTCATGCCCGGTTCGGCCGGGGCGGCAGGAGTGCCGGACCTTACGGTCCATGTCCGGGTTTATGACTATGCCGGAGTCTCCAGGGGAGTCCTTCAAGGTGCAGAAGAGGAAGCCAACCGGATCTTTACCGCTGCCGGAATCGAGACGACGTGGGTGGGCTGCCCAACCACGCCTGTCCTGGTGGCGTCACGGTCGCCGCAAGCCGAGGAAGGCACTGCGGAGTGCTCGGCGGCAATCGCGGGAGGCGATATCGTTTTGCGGATTCTCCCTCGTTCTACCCCTGCCAGCCAAGCCTTCGCCGATACGATGTTCGGTTTTGCCGAGGGTACATTCCTGGCTAGCGTCTTCTACGCGCGTGTCGAGGACCTCGCTCGCGGTGTATACGGCAACCAAACAGAGACGCCTGTGATTCTCGGCGACGTCATCGCACACGAGATGGGCCACCTGCTGCTGGGAACCAACAGCCACTCGCCCACCGGCATCATGTGCGGCAAGTGGGACCGAGAGTATCTCCGGCTGGCGCAAGAGGGCTTTCAGACCTTCTCTGTGGAGCAGTCCGCACTGATGCAAGAAACGGTCGTTCGTAGGCACCGAGCGCGCGTTCAACCTTGACTCGCTGGGAACCATGTAGCCTATCTCTCAACGCTACAGTGCGCGCAAGACCCCTTGATAAGAATCACTTGACAGCTCTCGTCTCTCGTGCTAAACAGGGGTGAGGCTGCAAGGTTATGGCCAACTTAAGGTGGGAAGTTGTCCGCAACGATCCCAGAAGGCCATCCCGGAAGTTGGGGGGCAGAGACGGGCGCGTTTACGTCGGTTTTGCGGGCGCTGCGAAAATTTTTAACATCGAAAATGAAGGAGAGTCCCACGATATTATTGAAAACAAAGGAGCGAATTTTCTATCCCACGATATTTATGATAAATAAGGTACTTAGCTCGCCTATCCCACGATGTTGATGATGGCCAAGGGTTTATGAGATGTCAAGTGTCAAAAATCGTGGATTCAACGGTCGCGACTTTGACGTTTGCGTCCAGCTAGGCGGAGTTAGCATGCCATGATCAAGTTCGACTGCCAGAATCGGATAGATTGAGGTCAGGACCTCTCGCTACTTTGAGACTGTGCTCGAGCGAACTTGAACGCACAATCCGAGTAAAGAGGAGAGGTTAAAAATGGCAACTACAATGGTTAGCATCCCAAACAGAGGCGACGACGGCGACTTACCCGGCGGGGTCTCGCCCGGAGTCACAAACGCAGACCGCTACTGGCAGGCGGTGCTTGCACACGACCGCAGCTTTGATGGCAGCTTTGTTTATGCGGTGCGATCCACCGGCGTTTATTGCCGGCCTTCGTGCCCTTCGCGCCGCCCGCGGCGGGAACAGGTGGTGTTCTATGCGCGCGCTGACGCCGCCGAGAGCGCGGGCTTCCGCGCCTGCCGGCGCTGCGGGACGAAGCCCGGTGTTAGCGAAGGTGCTCAGACGGCGCTGGTGGGCAAGGCCATTGATGCGCTGGACGCTGCGGATGAGACCGCACCCACGCTGGCGGCGCTCAGCACGCAGTTGCAGGTAAGCCCCCACCAACTGGCGCGCGGCTTTAAGCGGCTGACGGGCGTCACACCGCGCGAGTACACTGACGCCCGCCGCATTGAACGTCTGAAGACCGGCCTACGCAATGGCGGAACTGTGGCCGATGCCGTGTACGAGGCCGGGTATGGCTCAAGCCGCGCCGTCTACGAACACGCGCAGTCGCGGCTTGGGATGACGCCGGGCGCCTACCGGAGCGGCGGCGCCGGAATGCAGATTGGCTATACCATCGTGGATTCCCCGCTCGGGCGACTGCTGATCGCCGCTACCGAACGCGGCGTCTGCTCCGTCTGCCTTGGCGAATCCAATAGGAAACTCGAACAGGCCCTGTTCGCCGAATATCCTAAGGCCGAGATTCACCACGACTCGGCAGGTCTGGGTCCGCACGCGGGCGCGCTTCAGAAGCATCTGGCCGGCCGCGAGCCACAGTTAACGCTCCCGGTGGACGTCCAAGCGACGGCGTTCCAGTGGGGAGTGTGGCGTGCGCTCCGCGACATTCCCTATGGCGAGACGCGGTCTTACAGCGAAGTCGCACGAGCCATCGGCCAGCCCAAGGCCGTTCGCGCCGTAGCCCGCGCTTGCGCCACCAATCCCGTGGCGGTGGTCATCCCATGCCATCGTGTGGTGCGGCAGGACGGAAGTCCCGGCGGTTACCGTTGGGGATTGGAGCGTAAGCGGGCGTTGCTGGAGCGCGAGAAGCAGACGGGGGCCAAAGTGGCTCGCAAAGGGCAGTTCAAGGAATAGCCCGATGAGTGGTTGGTGTAATGGACGGCGAAGAAGAGCGACGCCAATGACGCAACGGGGAGAGCAGCAAGACGGTAGGGGCGCATGGCCATGCGCCCCTACGGAGGCACACAGATGCCCTTCTCCGTGTTCCTATGGTGAATTTTCGACGGGCGCCGGGAAGAAATTGAAGATTCGTAACACCGCGATGCCACGCGATGGGATCGGCCGCCAGCGCCAACCTGAAAGATGCACTATCAAGGTAGGCTGTGCTCAAAGCTGATGGCTGAAAGCTGAATGCTAATGGCTGCCGTGTATCATCGAGATATGGAAACCATCGAGTGCGCGGACACTGAGACGGAAGGCCGAATCCTCGCTATCGACTTTGGCACGGTCCGCATGGGGCTAGCGATCTCGGACGCGCTGGGCCTCACCGCGCAGGGTCTCGCCACGCTGGTGAGAACGAATAAGGAGGAGGACTTTCGTTACCTGGGCACTCTGGCCGCTGAGTACGCCGTGGCACGGGTGATTGTGGGTCACCCGATCAGCGCCGCCGGCGAAGAGACCGAGATGTCTCGGCGCGTGGTGCGATTCGCGGAAGAACTTCACGAGCGGCTCGCCTTGCCCGTCGATCTCTGGGACGAGCGCATGACCAGCCTTGAAGCCGATCGATCTTTGCGTGAGTCCAATATGGGAGGAAGAAAACGGCGCCAGGCGCGGGACCGGGTGGCGGCCCAGATCCTGCTGCAAAGCTATCTTGATCGCCGCGCTTATCAGCGCCAAGAGACAGGAGCATGATCGTCAGTGCAAAAGCCGTGGATTCCCGCTTGCGCGGGAATGAAAGCGTTGGAGTAGAACCTCTGAATCCCGCGCCGTCACCCCCTCGGAAGCGGGGGTCCAGGCTGGAGAGTCGCCAAACCCGCGTGCCTTCACGCGGACTCGTGAGCACAGCTTGAAAAAACTGCTCGTTCTCGTAACCTTGGTTGTGGTCGCAGGTGGAATCTGGATCGGGTGGGGAATCCGGGCGCCTTATCGGGGCTACCCAGATAGCGTAACCTTGACGATCCCGCCCCGGTCAAATGCCCGAGCGGCCGCGGGCATCCTCGCTTCTTACGGCGTGCTGAGAGACCCGGCGCCTTTCCTCGTGCTGTACGTCTGGGGTAGAACCCAAGGGCGCACCCTAAAGGCCGGCGAGTACTTCTTTGACCATGCTCTGAGCCCGCGCCAGGTTTACTGGAAGCTGGTGCGCGGCGATGTCTACTACCACCTCGTGGTGATTCCCGAAGGCTCGGACCGCTTTGACATGGCGCGAATCTTCCAGCAGAAGCTGGGCCTGAATGCCGGGGATTTCTTGCGCGCGACCACCCAAACACAGTGGATTCGTGACCTCGACCCCAACGCTGCGACCCTCGAGGGCTATCTTTTCCCTGACACCTATCGCTTTCCGGCAAGCGCGACGGCCGCGAGCGCGGTGCAGACGATGGTGGAGCGGTTCCGGCACGTCGTCAGTCCGAAACTCGGCCAAATCCCGCAGGGGTCAAGCTTGCACGACGTTCTCACGCTGGCTTCGCTGGTGGAAAAAGAGACGCCCGACCCGCCCGAACGGCCCGAGATTGCCGGAGTGTTTACGCGCCGCCTCGAGCGCGGGATGTCGCTCGATTGCGATCCTACCGTGAGATACGCCGGTCGCCTGGCGGCGGAACCGAGCGTCTCGTTGGATCCGGCGCCGGCGCCCATCACCGCGGCTGAACTCAATTCGCAGTCTCCCTATAACACATACCGCCATGTGGGCTTGCCGCCGGGCCCGATCTGTTCGCCGGGTGCAGCCTCCATCGATGCGGCGCTTCATCCTGCCGATGGAGAATCGCTATACTTCGTGAGCAACCTGCACGGCGGGCACGTGTTCGCCAAGACGCTCGATGAACACCATCGAAACGTGGCACAGTACCGGCGGCAGCATGCGGCATCCGCCGCAGGCGAGAACGAAACTTCCGCAAGGCCCAGGCGTTGACGTGGCGCGGCGCATTACCAAAAAGCAGCTTATCCTCGACGATCGCGAGCGGCACGCGATGGTGCGAGCGGGCGAGGCGGAGCTTCGGCTCATCCAGAAAGACATTCGAGATGTTCTTGCCGGTGCGTCTCCGCCCTCACTTTCTTACATCGCGAACGTCCTCAAACAGGCCGGGACTCAGGTCGATTACGAGGACCGTTACAGTGATCCCCTCATCCCGATAGGTTATGCCGCGCGACTCGAAGGAGCGCTTCAATTCCATGATCTTGCCGCGGCGGAAGACGCGCTCGTCAAGCTGGACGCGGCCTACCGCGATTACGAGTCCGTTTCAGATCACGCCGGAGCTCGTCTGGTGCAGAAGCTCGCACTCCGCGGAAAGCAACGCGCTGAAAGTCTTGCCTCGAATAGCCGCGTCAGCGCTCAGAAGCGCGCCGAGAAACGCGAAATCGCAAACTGGTTCCGAATCTGGCTGGAAAGTCCGGGTTTGTTTTTCGGCTGGCTTGAAGTGCGCAAGCAGACGGAAGAGTTCCGAGCGCTCTTCCCCTCGCAAAGTCCTGAGCATGCCCCCGAAGCTCCGAACGAAACACGAGGGGTGTGACTTAGCCAATGTGTCATTACGGGTTATTATATGGGATCGATTTCAGTGTATAATCGACATTGTAGTAGAAACAGCTATGTCAGACGCTCCTCAACCTGTGCCGGATGACTCAGGCGCAGCAAAACTGATCGTTGCCCTCGACGTTCCTTCCGCGGCTCTTGCCCTTGAGATGGCGGAACGGCTGCGAGGCCACGCTGGCTGTTTCAAAGTCGGATTCGAGCTCTTCTCCTCGGAAGGCCCCTCGCTGGTGCGTGAGCTCGTGCGCCAGGGAAATCGCGTATTTCTCGACCTCAAGCTCCATGACATCCCCAACACGGTGCGCGGTGCGGCGCGCGAAGCGGCACGTCTGGGTGTTACGATGTTTACGGTTCACGCCGCGGGCGGACGTGGGATGATGACGGCTGCAGCCGAGGGTGCGCGTGAGGGAGCCGGAAACGGTCGGCCGCCGCTGGTGCTGGGGGTGACGGTCTTGACCAGTCTGACGAACGCGGACCTCACCGAGATCGGGTGGAAAGAATCCTCGCTTGCCACGGCGACACGCCTCGCGCGTCTGGCACACGGCTCGGGCCTGGGCGGCGTGGTAGCATCGCCGCACGAGGCGGCTTTCATTCGCCAGAGCTTCGGCGCGGGCTTTGCCATCGTCACACCCGGCATTCGTCCAGCCGCCTCGGCGCGTCACGACCAGGCGCGCTCCGCAACACCTCACGCTGCCATCCGTGCCGGCGCAGACTTTCTGGTTGTGGGCAGGCCCATCACCCAGGCCGCGGACCCCGCCGCTGCCGCCGCTGCTATCGCGGACGAGATTTCGAAAGCCCTCGCCGCCCACAACCTCGAGGCTTCACATGGACGACCGTGAAGTCCTCGAGATCTTCCGCCAACATCAGGCACTGATCGAGGGCCACTTCGTTCTTTCTTCCGGCCTGCACAGCGACCGCTACATCCAATGCGCACTCGTACTTCAGCGCCCGGATGTGGCCGCAAAGCTAGGGCAGGAGCTCGCGTCAAAGATCGGTAACACGGGCGCCACGGCTGTAGTGGCGCCGGCTCTGGGCGGAATTCTGGTTGCCCACGAGGTGGCGCGGGCGCTCGGAGTGCGGTCGCTCTTTGTCGAGCGCCAGGACGGCCGAATGACGCTGCGCCGTGGATTCAGTTTGGCTCCCGGCGAGCCTACTCTTGTGGTGGAAGACGTGATCACGACCGGCGGCTCCACCCGCGAGACCATCGCGTCCGTCGAAGAGGCCGGAGGCAAAGTTCTGGCAGCCGGAGCGCTGGTTGACCGCAGCGGTGGCGCCGCGAGTTTGGGTCTGCCTAAAGCCGCCTTGCTGACTTTGACGGTTCAAAACTACGAACCGAGCAACTGCCCCCTTTGCCGCGCCGGCGTGCCTGCAGTAAAGCCCGGCAGCCGGAGCAAGCCCGCCAGAGTCTAGATGCCGCACCGAGCGCATTCTTCATTGGCCGACGCACCCGTATACAATCTTGCCTGCGACAATCGTTGCCGTGGTACGACCTTTCAGCTTCCAGCCATCAAAGGGCGAGTTGCGGCTCTTCGATCGGCTTTCATCTACTCGATAAACCCACTCCCGCTCCGGATCGAAGACCGTAATGTCGGCATGGCTTCCCACACTCAGCCGGCCAAGCGGTTGATTGATGATGCGCGCCGGATTCACGCTCAGGAGCGCAATGAGTTGTCTGATCGAGATACGGCCCGTATGAACAAGAAAGGTCATGGCCAAGCCCAGCGCGGTCTCAAGGCCGATCACTCCGAAGGGAGCCTCATTGAGTGGCTTTGCCTTGAGACGAAGCGCGTGCGGCGCATGGTCCGTGGCGATGGCGTCGATGGTGCCGTCGGCGAGACCAGCGAGGACCACGTCTACATCGCGTGCGCTGCGCAAGGGCGGATTCATCTTGGCGTTGGTGCCGTACTGAAGAACGGCCTCGTCAGTCAGCACGAAGTGGTGCGGAGTGACCTCCGCCGTCACGCGAACTCCGCGCCGCCGCGCGGCCCTCACTAATTCCACCGAGCCCGCAGTGGAAAGATGCGCCACGTGCAAGTGCGCTCCAGTAGCCTCGGCCAGTACGATGTCGCGCGCCAGGCAGACTTCCTCCGAGGCACTCGGAACACCTTTGACGCCGAGCTTCTCGGCCACGGCGCCTGCGTTGACTACGCCGCCCACGGTGAGGCTCGGGTCTTCGCAGTGTTCGACCACCGGGACGCCCAAGTCGCGCGCCATCTCCATCGCGGTCTTCATGAGGCCTGCTGTCTTCACCGGCCGCCCGTCGTCGGAAAAGGCCGCGGCGCCTGCTGCGGTGAGCGCACGGAAATCGGTCAGGGTCTCACCCGTGCTGCCCCTCGAAACCGCCGCGATCGGGAACACGCGCGCCAATCCAATCTGGTGGCCGCGCGCCACGAGCGCGCTGGTCAACTCCGGCCGGTCATTTACGGGAGAGGTATTCGGCATGGGACAGACCGCGGTGAAGCCGCCCGCCACCGCCGCCGACAAGCCAGTCTCTAGAGTCTCGGACTCTTCCCCGCCCGGTTCGCGAAGGTGCACGTGAAGATCGACAAAGCCCGGCGCCACGATCTGGCCACGAGCGTCGATCACACGATCGGCGCGCCGATCGAGCCGCGGCGCGACTTCGCGGATCAGGCCGCCCTCCAGCAGCACGTCGAGCGGCGCGTCAAAGCCGTCGGCTGGCGAAATCACGCGCCCGCCTTGGATGAGCAGTGAGGACATAGGTCTTTGTACGGAGGCTACATATGTTGGCTATTTATTGGTCCAATCACCAGGGGTAGGGCAAGCCCTACCCCTACAACTCGCGTACGGTCAGGCCATCGGGATCGGGTCGACCGGGCCAGGAAACAGGGGCAGGTCAAAGCCCTTCACGGGAGCGAACGTCCGGCGGTGCTCGGGGCAGGGACCGAATTGCGCCAGGCCATCGAGGTGCTCAGGCGTCCCGTAACCCTTGTTCTGGGCCAGCCGATATTGAGGGTACCGCCGGTCCAGCTCCGCCAGGTGAGCATCCCGCGCCGTCTTGGCGAGGATGGACGCCGCCGCGATGGAGACTGACCTTGCGTCGCCGTGAATGATAGCGCGGTACGGGATGGAAAACTCCACGGCATCTCCCCAACCGGCCAGACGCATCGCATCAGTGAGCACGTAGTCCGGCACAGGCTGTAACTGTGCCAGGGCTTGAATCATCGCCCGCCGGGACGCCTGATAAACGTTCAACAAATCGACGTCAGCAGCGGAAATTGCCACCACTGCGAAGGCCAGCGCCTTGACGCGAATCGCCAAGGCAAACTCTTCGCGTTCGGCGGGCGTCAGCTTTTTGGAATCGTCCAGCCCGCGGATGCGCCGGGCGGGGTCCAGAATAACGGCCGCGGCGTACAGAGGACCCAGCAACGCCCCGCGGCCGGCTTCGTCACAACCCGCGATCGCCGCGTACCCCAGCTTTTTGACCGAGCTCTCAATCCGCCACGTGCAACAGTAGCGCGGGGCGTTCGCTGTAGCCGGCTCTTTAACCGGCTCTCTGACCGGCTGCTTCGCCGCCTGGCCTGTTGCGTTGTTCGCTACCGAAGCGAGAAGCGCGTCCTGGTGGATCTCACGCACGTTGAGTCTTGCCAGCCGGGGCGGCATTTTTAGAATCGGGCCTCTCCCTTACTCCTCGAGCAAGAATTCTCGTGAAGTTTGCTCTGAGCCCATCGAAGGGTAGCGGAACGGCAAACGGGCTCGGAATGACGCGGCTCCTTAAGCGCTGTTCCGCAGCCAGCTACGACGCTGCGGCTTCGTGCTCTGTGCGGACCTCGCGCAGCCGCGCCGCCTTGCCCTTCAGCTTGCGCAGGTAATAGAGCTTCGCCCGTCGCACACGACCCGACCGCACCACTTCGATCTTGTCGATCACCGGCGAATGCAAGGGGAATATGCGCTCCACGCCCTGTCCGAACGAAACCTTGCGAACCCGAAAAGTCGAGTGGTTCCGCGCCCGCCTCAGGCCCAGCACCACGCCCTCAAACACCTGAACACGTTCCTTGTCGCCTTCCTTGATTTTCACGTGCACCCGCACAGTGTCACCCGACTGGAATTTGGGGATGTCGGTCCGCATCTGTTCCTGCTCAAGCTTCTCTAAGGCTGTCATAATGCTACTCTCCTTGTTCTAGCGCCCCAGCCGTTTCCAAAACCCGCTCAGGGCTCCGATAACCAGCCTATTTTTCAATAACATGCTGGGATATCAGCACTAAGCCTATATTAATCAAAGACTTGCTGGGTTCTGCCTAACGCCTTCATTTGTTTTCAATAACTTGCTGGGTTTGTTCGTAAGCTTTTCGCTGCCCGCTTGCCCGTGCTCAGGACTCGTTCGCGGCCACTTTAGCCTCGCGCTTCATATCCTCGAGCGCCTTGAGATCCTCTTTCTCCAGAGCGGCATACTTCAGCAGGTCTGGGCGTCTTCGCCAAGTCCTGGCAATGGACTCTCGCCGCCGCCAGCGGCGAATCTCCTCGTGGTCACCGGAGAGCAGAACCTCAGGAACTCGCAGACCCCGAAACTCCACCGGCCGCGTGTAGTGCGGGCAATCCAGCAATCCGCGTGCGCCCTGGCCGTCTTGACCGGCGAGGCCCTTTGCCGCTTCCTCCGCCAACGAAAAGGAATCCTGTCTTGTTGACTCCTCGTTTCCTACAACGCCGGGCACCAGCCGCGTGACCGCCTCCATCACAACTGCGGCCGGTAGCTCGCCGCCCGCCAGCACGTAATCGCCAATCGAGATCTCGTCCGTCGCGAGCTCTGCGGCAACGCGCTCATCCACGCCTTCGTAGCGCCCGCAGATCAGTATAACCTGTCGTTTATCAGCCAATTCCTCCGCAACCCGTTGACTGAAGAGTCGCCCTTGCGGCGACAGCAGGACGACTTCAGAATCCGATGCCGCCTGCAGCGCCTCGACAGCGCGAAACAAGGGCTCCGGCTTCAGCACCATGCCCGGACCGCCGCCAAACGGCCGGTCATCCACGACGTGGTGGCGATCGTCGGTGAAGCCGCGCAGGTCATGAATCCGGATGCTGACCTGTCCGGCGGCGAGCGCCCGCTTCAGCAGACCGTGCTCAAGGATACTCCCAAAAAAACCCGGAAAAATCGTGATAACGTCGAAAGTCACGGTGCCGTCAGTTCGAAGTTCGGAGTTTCTCAGTTCGAAGTTTCAGTTCGGAACTGTTCGCTTCTGACTCCGAACTGTTTAACTCCGAACTCCGAACTGAGCGCGGGCGCTCCTCGTTCAAGTCCAGCAAACCTTCGGGCGGATCGATCACGATCCGTCGGGCGCCCACGTCAATTTCCGGGCAGATCTCCTGCGCGAACGGAATCAACAGCTCATCAGACCGGGCGAGCTCGGAGCCACAAGGCTGAACTCTCAGCAGCTCAACGCCGCCCGTCGGTTCAACGCCCGTCACTTGGCCAAGGGTAGCCCCGCTGCCGCGGCTGACCACGGCGCACCCGACAAGTTCCCAAACGTAATACTGATCCTGACCAAGCGCCACCCGCTCCCGCTGAGGAATCAGAAGCAGCCGCCCGCGCAAGCCCTCTGCCTGGCTGATGGAGTCCACACCCGCGAAGCGCAGAATCAGCCGTCCTTCGTGCCACCAGGTCTCGGCAATCTCGACCGGTTGCGGGCCCGCCGTGTGATCTTCGAGGAAGGCTTGCTTCACAGTCGCAAAGCGTTCCGGAAAGTCGGTGAGGACCTCCGCCACCACTTCACCGCGGCGTCCCCTGGGTCTCAGAACGCGGGCGATTGCAAGCCAGGCTTCATCTCGGGACTGTTCAGCCAAAACCACGCCCACCGGGGCCTAGACTTTTGCGTATTGAGGGCGAAGCCCCTCCCCGCCTGCGGGCCGTAGCCCGCTATCCTGCAAACCTGGATTCCCGCCTTCGCGGGAATGACGACATTAGGGTAGCACCGCTAGTTCGAGCGCAGTTCGATCCCCGTTCGAGCCCCCTCACCCCCGCCGAGCGGGGGTCCACGCCGGGCAGGCTCCAACTTTCAAACACCAGGCAGAACTCGCGGGAAGCTTGGTGCCTCATTCCAGAATTTCCAGGGTGAAGCGTTTCTTGAGTTTCATTCCTGCAGCTCCAAGAATAGTGCGAATGGAGCGCGCCGTACGCCCCTGCTTTCCAATCACCTTCCCGATATCAGAAGGATGCACTCGAAGCTCAAGAACTGTGACCTGCTCACCATCGACCGTCTGAACGTGGACTTGATCGGGATTATCGACCAGCGCTTTGGCGATGGCTTCGACCAGCTCCTTCATGTGGCCCTCCTGCCGGGCCGAATCGTCCTGACCGCGCCCACCGTGTGTGGGCTAGCCGATTAGACTCGGCGACACGCGAGAACCCCCTCATGTTTTCGTCCGGCCTGCGATCCCCTTTCAAGCCGGCGCTCCCACTCCTTCTGTCTTCACCTCCGGCGGTTTCTTGAGAAAGCTCTGAACCGTCTCTGAAGGCTGGGCGCCGCGTCCGAGCCAGTAAGCGGTGCGCTCCTGGTTCAGCACCAGCTCGGGCGGGTTGCGCCGCGGATTATAATGACCCAGGATCTCCACAAAGCGGCCATCGCGCGCCCTTTCCCGGTCAATCACGACCACTCGATAACTCGGTTTCTTCTTGGCCCCTGTTCGTGCCAGTCGTATTCTTAACAAGCTGCTCTCCCTCTTCTACAGACGCCAGCTATTCGCCAGCGCGTAAATTAGATTCTGTTCCTGTTGCCACGGCTGCATTCGCGCGTAGGGCCGACCCTTGGGTCGGCCTTGGCAGGGGCAAGCCCCGGTTCTTACCCGTGGATTCCCACTCCCCGCCTTCGCGGGGACAAGCTTCGCGGGAATGACGGTATCGGAATCGGGAACCCAAAACCCAACCGCGTCACCCCCGCGGAGGCGGGGGTCCACTAAGCGCACGCATTTCTCGGCGCGATTAAAACCCGGCCCTTTCGACTATCCGGGCTGACCCGTGCTCGCCTCAGCCGGCATCTTCAGTTTGCTGAGCTGCTTCCCGAAAAAGCTCTTGCTCATGGTCTTCATCATCTTGCTGGTCTGCACGTACTGCTTCAGCAGCGTATTCACCTGCTGGACGCTGGTGCCGCTGCCGCGTGCGATCCGCCGCCGGCGCTTTCCGTTGATAATTTCGTGATTCCGGCGCTCGCGAGGCGTCATGGAATTGATGATCGCGTCCATGTACACCAGCTCTTTTTCGTCGATGCGCGCCTTGGACGCGTCCTTGAAAATGCCGACCTTGGGTAACATTCCCAGCATCTCTTCCACGGACCCGAGCTTCTTCATTTCGCGAAGCTGATCGCGAAAATCTTCCAGGCTGAACGAGTCTGACTGCAGCTTGCGATGGACTTCCAGCGCCTTGTCACGGTCCATCTTCTGCTCAGCCCGTTCGATGAGTGACAGCACGTCACCCATGCCCAGGATGCGCGAGACGATGCGGTCCGGATGGAACACTTCGAGCGCGTCGTATTTTTCGCCGGCGCCGATGAACTTGATGGGCTGCCCGGTGACGGCATGTATCGAGAGCGCCGCGCCGCCGCGCGCGTCGCCGTCGAGCTTGGTCAAGATCACGCCGGAAGTTCCCAGGCGCTCGTGAAACTCCTGGGCGCTGCGAACCGCGTCCTGCCCGATCATGGCGTCGGCCACCAGCAGCACTTCACTGGGGCGCAGACGGGTGCGCAGCTCGGTGACCTCCTGCATCAACTGTTCGTCAATGTGCAGGCGGCCGGCGGTATCCACAATCAGAAGGTCGTGGCCGCGGTCGGCGGCATCTTTGCGGGCCGCCATGGCCAGGTCGATGGGCGAGGTGATCCCATCTCCGGAGAAGCAGGGCACGCCGATCGCCTTGGCAATGATGGCCAGTTGTTCGCGAGCCGCGGGACGGTAAACGTCGGTCGAGACCAGCATGGGGCGGCGCTTGCGCTGCGAAAGCCAGCGCGCCAGCTTCCCGGAAGTGGTGGTTTTGCCGGAACCTTGCAGCCCGACCATCAGAAAAACGGTGGGGTATTCACGCGAAAAAACCAGCGATGATTCCTTGCCGCCCAGCAAGTCGATGAGTTCATCGCGCACGATGCGGACCACTTCCTGGTAGGATGTCAGGCTCTGCTTCACCTCTTCGCCGAGGGCGCGCACGCGCACCCGGTCAAGCAGGTCCTTCACCACCTTGAAGTGAACGTCCGCCTCAAGCAGCGCCAGGCGAACCTCGCGCAGGCTCTCGTCCACTGCCTCTTCATTCAATACGCCCTGCACCCTCAATGACTTGAAGGTCTTTTCGAGTTTTTCCTGTAAGGCGTCAAACATAAATCAGCAAGCCACCACCCTGCGCCTGCAGGCAGAGTCCACACAGGCTTTCAGGGGCAATTTATAAGTTTACCGTAGAGTGAGGCGGGGGGGAAGAGGCGTTTTGGATTGGATCGATCCATTGGGTTCCGGTAGTGGGTCGGTGTGCGTGGCACAGAATCATAGTTTCACTGCAGTTGCATTCGGTCGCCAGTCAGATGTATTCTGCCGCACCATCGTCGGAATGCAGGGGAGATCTGGGTTCAAAAGATGATTTGGGCCAATTCGAATCCGGCTCAAGACTCACACGCAGTGAGATCGGAGCAAAACGTGAAGAATAGGCGGCTTTCGAACAGGTCCTTGATCCTGGCCGCGGCCATGCTGGCTGCCGCCGGATCTGTCTGTGCACAGACGCCGAAAGCAACGGTGAAATCTGCCCGCCGGAGCTTAGCCGGCAGTTCAGCCCCCAACTCGGCCGGGAGTTCAGCCCGGACTTCAATTACGTCCGCAGGCGCGCTCGATTTTTCGGTGCAAAGCCCTGAGTCCGTCGGGTTCTCCACCGAGCGTCTCGAACGCCTTCACGCCCTGATGCAGCAGTTCATCGACTGGAAACAGATCCCGGGCATGGTCACCATCCTCGCCCGCCATGGCAAAGTGATCGATTATCGCGCATACGGCGTGCGCGACCTGGCGAGTGGCGCGCCGATGCCGAAGGACGCGATCTTCCGCGACTTCTCCATGACGAAGCCGGTCGTGGGTGTGGCCATGATGATCCTTTGGGAACAAGGCAAGTGGCTGCCGGCCGATCCCATCGCGAAGTACATTCCCGAATTCGCGCACCTCAAGGTCTTCAAGGGTGTGGACGCTGACGGGAAGATGATCCTCGGAGATCCCATCCATCCGCCCACCATAGGTGAGCTGATGACGCACACGGCCGGATTCACCTATGGCATCTTTGGCGACACGCCGGTCGACAAGGCGTACCAGGGCGCGAACCTGTTCGGGTCGGCGTCGCTCGAAGACTTCGTCCACAGGCTCTCCAAGCTCCCCTTGCTCTATCAGCCCGGCACGGAGTGGGTGTACAGCGTTTCGTCAGACATCCAGGGCCACATTGTGGAGAAGCTCTCAGGCCAGCCGCTGCCCGACTTCCTCGAGCAGAACGTCTTCAAGCCGCTGGGCATGAAGGACGCCGGATTCTTCGTTCCTGCGGACAAGCGGAATCGCTTCGCCACCCTCTACCGCGCCAACGGCAAGGGCGAGTTGGTTACCGATGGCGCGAGCGGCCTTGGCGGCGCCTACACCGCGCAGCCTCGGATGCCATCGGGCGGAGGCGGGATGGTTTCGACCGCTGAAGACTACCTGCGCTTCGCCCAGATGTTGGACAATGCGGGCGAACTGAACGGCCTCCGCGTGTTGTCGCCCGCGGCCGTGCGCCTGATGACATCGAATCATCTGCCCGCCAAGCTCCTGACGGGTGAATTCGGGATCCTCTCGCTGAGAATGCAGGCGGGCTTCGGATGGGGATACGATGGCGCCGTGGAGTTCAATCCGCCGGAAATCGATTCCCCTGACGGGCAGGGAACGTTCACCTGGGGCGGCATCGGCGGCACGTGGTTCTGGGTCGATCCGACGAACGACATCGTCTTCGTGGGCATGATCCAGCGGGTGCTCGGCCCGACGAGCCCCAGCCTCGAATCCTTGAGCCGGTCCGCGGTCTATCAGGCGCTCGTGAAGCCGAATATGTAGCAAGTGGTTGGCCACGGTCAGCGCCTTTTTGGCCTTGGGCATCTTTGAAACACCGAGACCTGCCGCCAGTGTGCCAGCCCAAGAACTGGCGGTGGCAGCCAGCCCGACATACTTCAGCAACTCTTTTGTCTTCTGTTACATTCCGGCTTCGTTCGTCGCCCTGTGTTCTCTGGATGCGGGCTCGTTTACGTAAACAGGCCCACGCGTTTACGTAAACAGCTCCCGCGCCCGACGATCAGCCGGAAGAGCGATCTGTGACCCACCCGCGTCTCGAGTCAAATTCTCAACTCCCTGAGCATCAATCACATTGCGGCTTCGTTCGCTCACGCGTGCCCGTCGGTCGGCCCACGGTTCGGGTTTTGCCTTCGGCCGCGTGAAAGAGGCGCCCGCCCGGCAGTCAGCGGCCGACATATTCTGGCAACCCTCTTGATTCCTGCAAGATTCCGGCTTCGTTCGTCGCCATCCGTTCCCCGGGGCTCTCCTCTCCGCCGGCATTCGGTTCGCCCGACCCTTCCCACCATCTCTTCTCGGCCGATCCCGAACGAAACCGGTAGCCGGTTGCTCGACACAGACGTTATCCACGTCCGCGATGTCGCTCAAGGCCCGTTCGGGATGACAAAACTTTGCGCGATGATGCCGCCGGAACATTCCAAGCTTCCCCAACAAGCAGCCTCCTCTTGGTATCACAAAACGAGGAGCCTGTCAAGTTATTTCTGCTAAAGCCCTTCGGGGTTATTGTAGCGTTTCAGACTAGGCTACATCTAAACCGGCGCGCACACCTTGAAAAGAAAGGTACGCGCCAGCCAGGAAAAATGCTTTTGGGGGCCGGAGGGTCAATAACTTAGAGGCAGCGCTGATCCGAGGATGATCGGAACTGTACTGAGGCGCCACCCGCGGACGATTGTCCGATTGAGAGCCGCTCGCAGACTGTCAGAGTACGATGTCTGCGCCACCCACCACTTTATGCTTGCGTTTCCTGGGCCAGAGCCGCCCTCAGTTTCTGTGCGTCTTCTCCCGATGCGGCGTCAATTGCAAGGTCCGCGTCCTTCTGAAACTGATGCAGAACATAATCGTGAGTTGCGTAGTACTTAGAGGTCTTGTGAGTCGAACCATTCAGAACCACACCAACCCGAGTAAATCGCGTCTGCCAAAGAAAAGACGAATCTTCTGACCGCGCGCGTCCGTACTGCCAGAAAGTATACGCGACTTGATTGGCTCTCTCCCTGGCCCGCTTACCGTTCATAATCTGCAGATCGACCCCGTCAATTAGCGTGATCTTTTCGCCCCTTTTCACTGAGATCGCAACAGGCCTTACGTCCGGTAAGGCTCGTCCGAATATTTCTTGCGGTCGGGCATTTTGAAAAATCGTCGCCTCGGTCGGGCGAACACATTCTCCAACTAGTAGGCGTAAACGCTCTGTGAATTGCTCTCCCTGTCTTGCTAACGTAGACGCGGTCTCGAGGTCCGCCGTTCTCGGCTCCGAGCGAGGCCGGACGAACCGTTCTAGCAACCTCATTTTTGTGAGTTCCGTCACCGGCAGCAAAATGGAGCGCTCTTCCGAAGCAACTAGCTGTGGCGCGTACCGCCTCAAGGTCAGCGCCAAATCGTCTCTGCAGTTGCGTTGAAGGGTAGTTGCGAGATCATCGAGGTAGAACTTGACCAATTCGGGCTCGAATCCTGGTGCAATGCAGTGCACTTTTGGAAATCTCTTGTCGTACAGCACCGCGCAACTGCGCCCCTCCTGAAGTAACACACCGACACAAACACGATCACCATCCTCAGGGTCGGGTTGAAAGAACATCAATCTGTAAGTCCCGACATCCCTTTTTACCGTGGCGTCCATACCTGCCTCGCAATCTCGTCAATGCGCGCCGCACGCCTCGAAAGCGCTTCGGTGCAGTTATCTGCCCAGTTTACGGGGCCAAACTTGTCGCCGACCTCAGCAATCAGCGCGGCACATCGGTTGTGGCCAATTTGCCGCACTCTGTCGACGATTGCTGGGGGAGGCATCAGTGGCTTATGTTCTCGCAGTATCTCGCCCAATTCGCCGGTCGGCCACAGGGAGCGGAAGTCGACCATTCCGGACTCAATGATAGGATTTGGCCGTAGTCCTTTCGACTTCTCAAAATCGATGATAACAAGTTCAACACCGCTCCCGCCAACCGGGTCGCCCAAGAACGTTACCTAGATTTCGATCGTTGTTCGCCAACCACGCATCGACTACGATGACGTCGTACAGGTCGCCGAAGTTGTGAACTTTATGCGGCTGCTTCAACTATGGAGAAACGTCTCTAAACGCGTTCTCGACTTTGCAACTGCCGCAATAGACTGCTTCTCCATACCTGCAAACTGCGACCTCTGGGACCTGCAATCCTACTTCCACGGCAAGAAGACATCCCGCGAGTTCCGCAAACACGACCTCCGGTTCAGGCCCTTTACAAAGTATGAGGCATTGTCCGTGCCTTCGGCTCTGCGAGGCGAAGTGCTGTAAATTACTCCCTCTGGAGCGCCCACCCGTGAGTCAAGCGTCAGAAGATCGATTTGGCGAAGCATCTGCTCGCAACGCCACCTTTCGTCTCTCTACCTGGGTTTGAAGTCGGTGGAACGGATTTTGTTTCGGCAGCCCCTCATAGTTCAGGCTGACTTTATCAAGCATCACCTCGATTGTCGAGCCAGGTGGCGTCGGAGTCTGTGACTTTCAGACTCCGCGGCACCTCGCCGCGGTCTCTGTCACAAGGGGGGGACATGAGAAACCGCAGCATTTCTGAGATGCAAAACGCTGCGCTTGTACGCTGCCGGTCTCATTGCGTCGCTTGGTCCGCCGGCGGTGGCTCGGGTGGAATATCGTAACTCTGGCACAGGTCAAGACGGTGGCTTATAAGGGCATCCTTCAACGCTCGCGATGATTCTCTGAAGGCGGTCGCTGCCCGATTTAAGGCACCGAACGCAGGGTCTTTCCGGAATTGTTGGAACTGCTCCCGATGGTCCTGCCAGAATTGTTTTGTTGAAGGGTGGTAAGGCAAGTCGTCCGCACGATTCACCAGAAGCTCCGCTACGGCCCTCGCCAGAATGTCCGCCGTTGGGAGCAAACTCTCGCGATACCCCGGCTGACGAGAGTGAACGCGCGACTCATACTCTTCGAGCGACTGCTCGATCTGGTTCTCGAAAGCCTCCGGTTCAATCAAGACGCGATAGGCCTCCGTTGCCGCTGCCTCGGTAGTGGCGAGTTTCTGGTCGTGCTCCACAAATCGGTCTTTGAACCCCGCCTGCTCGTTGGCTAGGAAATCCCCATACACCGGAAGTTGATCCCCTGCGATATATTCGACGATGGGACGGAGGTGCTCGCAGTGCCGGGAGTAATTCCTCCAAGTCAAGTTGCCCTCTTCAAGGAAAGCCACTTCGCGGCTCACAGCGTCGATGAGCGGGTTCAGCACCCCATAGACCCATGATTCCACGCGCCTGGAGTCTTTCGGCCTTGCCTGAGTGTTAGTGACAGCCATAATCGGTAGCTTAGCCTAAGTCGCGCGCCGTTTGACAGTACCATTGGTTGGGGACTGTGTTTTTTGCTACTTGACAGACGCCTCGGTCCGGCGTCATTCCCGCGAAGGCGGGAATCCATTGCACAAGGTCTCAAAAGAAGCCAGTACGTCAAGAAAGTGGATTCCCGCCTTCGCGGGAATGACCGCGATCGGGGCGTTCAAATGACACCGGTACCCGGTTTCGTCGTGGTGCAGCTTGAATAGCGGCGAGTCTAGCTCGCCAACTGGCGGCGACCATCGCCTCGCCACACGCCGATTGACGATGGCGCAACTGCCAAGCTAACGTTGAACGAGACCGTATGAATCGGCGTGAGCTCATCAGGATGCTGACAGCTTCCGGGTCCTAACGGACACTTCCCGATGCTCGATCGCGAACTTCGCAGGATCATCGTCGTGGGCGGGGGCATGGCCGGGCTCACCGCGGCCTATCGCCTCGGCCAGGCGCGGCGGCACGGCGCGCCCGTAGACGAGTGTCTGATCGAAGCGAGCAGCCGCCTGGGCGGCGTGGTCCAAACCGATCGCGCTGACGGTTGCGTTATCGAGGCTGGTCCCGATAGCTTTCTCACCGAAAAGCCCGAGGCTGCGGCACTGGCGAGGGAACTTGGCCTCGGCGATTCACTCATCGGCTCGAATGACGCCGGACGTCGCACCTACATCCTTCATCGCGGCCGCTTGCGGCCGATGCCGGACGGACTTCTGCTGATGGTACCGTCGCGGCTTTGGCCGGTGCTCACCACCCCGCTTATTCCCTTCCCCAGCAAAATCGCGATTGCCCGCGAGTGGCTGACGGGGCGCCCGCCGGGCGGACTCGCGCCGGAGGGCGACGAATCGGTGGCCAGCTTCATCGCTCGCCATTTCGGGCGCGGCATGCTGGATAGCATCACAGAGCCGCTGTTGGCCGGCGTTTACGGAGGCGATCCCGAGCGCCTGAGCCTGCGATCGGTGCTGGCGCGTTTTCGGGACTTGGAAGCGAAGTATGGCAGCCTGACGCGGGCCGGCCTCGCGCTGCGGAAACAGATGGGCGCGGCCGGCCGCCGACCCATTTTCACGTCGTTCCGCGACGGGCTAGGTAGCCTGGTGGAGGCTTTGGCTGGGCGCATCGAAAGTGATCGTGTGGAGCTGCAGAGACGAGTGGTTCGGTTGGAGGAGTTAGGGCTATCGCTTGACGGGCGGCGTTATCGGCTGGTGCTTGAGGATGGCTCCAGCCGCGAGGCAGACGCGGTGATCCTGGCGATTCCGGCCTGGGCGGCGGCCAAGCTGCTCGCCGACCTCGACAATTCGCTTTCCGCGGTCTTGACTGACATTCCTTACAACTCGGCGACAACCGTGGCGCTAGTGTATGACGGTGGCGTTCGCGCACGTCTGCCACAGGGATTCGGGTTCCTGGTGCCGCGCGTGGAACGGCGGAGGTTACTCGCGTGCACCTTCGTTCACGCGAAGTTCGACCATCGAGCGCCTGGTGATCGAGCGCTGCTGCGCTGCTTTCTCGGCGGCTCGCGCGACTCAGCTATTCTTGAGGCGAGTGACGAGGAGATCCTGCAGATTGTGCGTGATGAGCTGGCGTCGATTCTGGGAATCCGCGATCAGCCTTTGGTCTCGCGTATTTGCCGCTGGCCAAACGCCATGGCGCAGTACGAGGTGGGCCATGCCGAGCGCCTACGCACGACGGCCGATCGTCTCAGCGAGCATCCAGGCGTCTATTTAGCCGGTAACGCTTACTTCGGCATCGGCATTTCAGACGTGATCCGCACCGGAGAGGCAGCAGCGCGCGAAGCTATTGGGCTTGCGCCCGCGGCGACCGTTGCGCAGCATGCCGGGAGATCGTGAATCCCCAGGTCGAAGCGCAGTCAGTATCCAGGTCTAGTCGGCTTCCAAGCGCATCCGCCGGCTCGAGAGGAGGCTGGCAGTCCATCCGACTGTGAAGGTGACCGAGGTCCCGATGGGGACATACCACGTCCACGCAATCGAGGTGAATAGAATCACGAGTATGAGCGCGGCGAGGCCGGCGACAGCGCCCGTTAGCGCCCCGGCGGGTGTGGTTCGCCGGGTAAGTGCGCCGAGAAGGAAGATCCCCAGCATACTGCCGTAGGGCACCGAAGCGATCGTCAGCGCCAGCTCAAGCACGCCTTGATGCAAGTGCGCTGCCGCGAATGCAATCGCGATCAGCACAACGCCCCAGGCCAGGGTAAAGTAACGAGACAGCTTAAGCGAACGCTGTTCGTCAGCGGCCGGGTTGAAGAAGGGCTTGTAAAAATCCACGACGGAGCTCGATGCCAGCGAGTTCAATGCGGCGCTGAGGTTTGCCATGCCTGCGGCGAGTATCGCTGCCATAAGAAGTCCGGCGAGGCCGCTGGGAAGCTCATTTACGACAAAGGCTGGGAACACCTGATCAGAGCGCGCGAAGGCGACCGCGGGCGGAGACTGCCGGTAATACGCGAAAAGGACCACACCCACGGTGAGAAAAAGTGTGAACTGGCCGAGGATGACGACACCGCTTGAAAGCAGCGCCGCCTGACTCTGGCGCTTGTTGCGGGCGGCCAGCAGCCGCTGAACGATCAGTTGGTCTGTGCCGTGGCTGGCGCTGGTGAGGAAGGCGCCGCCCACGAGGCCCGACCAGAAGAGATAAGGATCGTGAAGACTCAAGTGAAAATCGAACACTTGGAACTTACCGCCGGCTAACTGTGCAATCTCTCGGACCTGCGCCCAGCCGCCGTGAATGCCGTGCAGCGCCACGAAGAGCGCGACCGCCGTTCCTGATAGGTATATCGAAAGCTGGATAACGTCGGTCCAAATGACTGCGGCCAGGCCGCCCTGAAACGTATAGAACAGAGTCAGCGCGACAATGATGGCGACGGCTGCGAGAGCCCCTGAGGGGAATGCCACCTGCACCACAATGGCGATAGCGAATACGCGGACGCCTTCCGCCAAGGCCCGCGTCGTCAGGAATAGGGCCGCGGTGAAGAGCTTAACGGTTCGTCCGAAGCGGCGTTCCACGAACTGGTAGGCCGTGAAGAGTTCGCCTGAGAAATAACGGGGAATCAGCACGAAGGCTACAACAACTCGGCCAACGAGATACCCCAAAATGAGCTGAAGGAAGCCGAAGTTAGAGCGGTAGGAGATGCCCGGCGTGCTGACGATGGTCAAAATGCTGGTCTCCGCAGAGACCACCGAAAGGGCGAGCGCCCACCAGGGAAGCTGGCGGCCCCCCAGAAAATAGTCAGAGAGCGTTCGCTGATTCTTGCGGAAGGTGGAGCCAAACCAAGTGATGGCGGCAAGATAACCGAGCACAACGGCGAGATCGAGGGCGCGCAATGCCAAGCGGTCTCCTGTGGCTCCTCACGCGAAAGGACAGGCCGCTGCAGACTTCTAGTGATTTGGCGACCTGCCACGGCGCAAGCTACTCTACCACGCGCGGCGAGTCTAGCCGAGGGAGGCGAATCCGTCAAACCTGGCGGCAAATCCTGCCGACCGGGTGCCAGCGGCTATCGTCCCAAGCAGTTGGATCGGCGAGTATAAGAAGTTGCTATTGCGCCCATTCGTCTGCGGCATCTAACGGGCAGGTGTTATACTTTACTCAGAGGGGAATGTTGTGCTGTGAGATTCCACTTGAAAAGTTTGCGGAGTCTTGATATCTCAATTGCGGCACCTCTTGCGTACGGCATCTGGGAGTGAGCCGGGCCGACCTCCTGTTCGAGACGGCGGCTACTGAGGCCCATATTCTACAAATGTTGAGGTCATAGAGAAGATGAAAATAAGGGTAACCGTACTTTTGAGCTTGGCGGCACTGGCAGGATGGCTTTGCGGGGGATCCCTCTTGAGAGCGCTCGCGGCGCCCACTGGCCCGCGCACTGTACTGGATGCACCCGCGGCACAAGGAGCGGCCCCGAAGCAACCGCAATGGAAGAGCCGGGAAGAGTACGATGCTTTCCAGGCGCTGGCAAAGGAGACCGACCCGCACAAGAAGATCACTCTGGCCGAGGGCGTGATCCAGAAATACCCCACCTCGGATTTCAAAGATGCCGCTTACGTGCAAGAGTTGACGGCCTATCAGCAACTCGGCGACAGTGCCAAGGCTATGGACGCAGGGAAGAAGGCGCTTGCCGCTAATCCCGATAATCTGGATGCTCTCACCTACCTGAGTTTTGCGTTTCCATTTGTGTACAACGCAAAAGCCAGCGACGCCAGCGATCAGTTGTCGCAGGCCGAAGGCTATGCCAAGCGTGGCCTGGACACTCTCGGAAAGCTACAAAAGCCTGCGCAGGTTAGTGACACACAGTTCACTGAATACGTCAAAGCCAAGAGAGCGATCTTCAACGGCACGGCCGGGTTTGTGGCGCTCCAGAGGAAGGACTATGCGAACGCGATCACGTCGCTCAAAGCCTCCTTGGATGATAGTCCCGGCGACGCGGTGAATAATTCCCTTTTGGGACAAGCTTACTACTACTCGAATCCCCCGGATTTCAACAACGCGATCTGGTACTTGGCGCGCTCTGTGTCTTTGGGTAAAGCCGCCAACAGTCCCAACCTGGCAGCACTCACAAAGTTCTATGATGATGTGTATACACGCCGGCACGGTTCAAATGCTGGCGAAAATGACGTTTTGACTCAGGCCGCATCTTCATTGACGCCGCCTGCCGACTTCAAAGTGGCCCCGGCTGCTAAACATGCCGCCACCGGCAACGCGTTCGTCGACGCCTTTTACAATTATGAAGACAATCTGAAAGCAGGCGGCGATACCGAAACCAGCACGTGGGCCCAAATCAAAGGTCAGCAGTTCGGAGGCGGCGGCTGGGTGGACAACATCGACAAAGCGCCGGACGGCAGCTGCCTGGTCCACGTCGACATTACCAATGACTCGAAAAGCCAGAGCGGCACTTACGATATCGAGCTGAAAGACTCCCAGCCCGGCTGTAAGGACCTCTCACAGGGCGACCCGCTCCGCTTCACGGGTACGATTTCTGCCTACACCACAACCCCCAGCTTCGTGCTGACGCTCGACAACGGCAACATCAACAGCGATGACCTCGCTGCGGCAGCGGCGGACAAGAAAAAACCCGGAACTAGGCCTACGCACCGCAGGCCGGGTGGCCACTAAACTTAGTGGCAGTAAGTCATCCCGGACGCCGACGCCTCAGCGGCGGCTGCCCGGGTTTCGTCTCTAGGCGTGTGCGCCGTAGCGAACGCGACCGGTGGTCGAGATTGAATTCGTCAATCTTCCGGCTGAGAGTGTTTCGGTGTATGCGCAGCTCGCCGGCTGCTTTTGACTGATTGCCGTTTGATTTCTCAAGTACACGCTTGATAAACCGCTTCTCAAATTCGCTGACGGCATCCTCGTAGGCGATTCCCTGTTCCACCATCTGGTTGATCAGCGCTTCAAGTTGGTCCTTCAAAGCGAAGCTCCCACTATCAGAACGTCACCGCTTGATTATTCCTGCTGGCGCGTTCGCTCTCCGGCATCGATGAGCCCGCGTTCCAGGGCCGCGAGTCCAGCGTCGAACTGTCTTCGAAGCTCAGGCGGCATGAGTGCTGCAAGGGCGCGTGAACCGTCCATCACCTTGGGCGCGAGCTGCGATCGCCGCACGGCTTCGGGCTTGATGGCAAACGCCAGCAGCGCCATCACGATCACCACGTCCACGATGATGCCGCGCAGTAACCCAAACAGCAGTCCGAGCAGGCGGTCGAGCCAGCGGATGCCAGCCGTCTTCACCAACTTCTCCGCCAGACGCGCCACCAGACTGCCAACGAGGAGCACGAGCACAAACAGCGTGAAAAACGCCAAGCCGTAGGCAAGATCGCGCGAGTGAATGACGGAGCCCAACGTGTCTCCAAGGGAGTGATAGCCGGCGGCTGCTACGGCCACGCCGACGATCAGCGAGGCTAGACCGATAATCCCCTTGGTTAGCCCCTCACCTGCGCCCGAGACCACCGAAAACAGGACGACGAGGGCCAGTATCCAGTCCAGCCAGTTCCAGAGTTGCACCATGAATCGCCCCGCGCCCTAAACGTCTGCTCAGTCGAGCAGGCGGCCGGTTAGCCGCTCATAAGCCTCACGGTATTTTTCACTGGTACCACGAATGACGTCCGGCGGCAGCGGAGGCGGAGGCGGCTGCTTGTTCCAGCCCGTCGTCTCCAAATAATCCCGCACAAACTGCTTGTCGAATGAAGGCTGCGACCTTCCCGGCTCGTAGCCCTGGCGCGGCCAGAAACGCGATGAGTCCGGCGTCAGGACCTCGTCGATCAGAATAATTTCGTCCCCAGACAAACCCCATTCGAATTTAGTATCTGCGATGATGATGCCCTTGCTCTCTGCGTATTCCCGGCCCCGCTCGTAAACAGCCAGACTCTTGGCTCGCAATTCCTCGGCAACTTTCAGCCCAACCGTCGAAACCATCGCCTCCCAACTGATATTCTCATCGTGCCCTGAAGTGGCCTTGGTAGACGGCGTGAAAATGGGCGGATCGAGTTTGGAAGATTCCTGCAAACCTGTTGGAAGCTTGATGCCGCAGACTGCGCCTGTGGCGCGATAGTCCTTCCAGCCGGAACCCGCCAGGTACCCGCGCACGATGCACTCGATGGGAAACGGCCGGGCCTTGACCACTAGCATCGAGCGGTCCTCCAACTGTTCGGCATAAGGTCGGAACTCGCTGGGGTATTCATCCAAACTCGCGGTGATGAAATGAGTCTTGGTAGAGTCCTTCAAAAAGTCGAACCAGAAGCACGAGATCTGATTCAACACCCGGCCCTTGTCAGGAATGGCCTGCGCCATCACCACGTCGAATGCCGAGAGACGGTCCGTTGCGATCACCAGCAACCGGTCCTGCCCGGCTTCATAGACGTCGCGGACCTTTCCTCGTGAAAAAAGCTCGACTCGCGGAAGAGAAGATTCATGCAGCAATAGTTGATTGGTCTGTGTCACGATTACTCCCAAGACGTTCGCCATTCTAGACGAACTTTAAATCTTGTCAACGTCAAAAAACGGGCCTCAGAGACAAAAGAACTTAGGGCGGCGCGTGAACTTCAGACGCGCTGAAGATGCGCAAAAAGGTTGTTGAATTCCTGTGGAAGACTCTTAGGGCCGCAGTCCGCCGGCCGGCTCATCAGGCCGTCGCGCCCACTTCAACAAGCGCCTCTCGCTCAGCCACCTCAAAGCGCACCGAAACAATCTTCGAAACGCCCGGCTCTTCCATGGTCACACCGTACATCATCGGGCACATCTCCATGGTGCGTTTGTTGTGCGTCATCAGGATGAACTGCGTATGCTCGCTCATCGATCTGATCATGCGGGTAAATCGGTCCACATTGGAATCGTCGAGTGGAGCGTCGACTTCGTCCAAGACGCAGAAAGGACTCGGAGTGTAACGAAAAATGGCGATGAGCAGCGCCAGGGCCACCAGCGCCTTCTCCCCACCGGAAAGCAGCAGTACGTTCTGCAGGCGCTTGCCGGGAGGTTGCGCCGCCACATCGATGCCGCTGTCCGGATCGGTCTCGTCACTCAGGCGCATGGTACCCACGCCGCCCCCAAACAGGGTTCGAAAGGTCTCGGCGAAGTTGGCGTTGATGGCCTCGAAGGCCTGCATGAACTGGCGGCGCGAAACCTCGTCGATCTCGCGGATGGCCTGGCTGGTATCTTCGATGGATGACAGCAGGTCCTGCCGTTGCGTCTCAAGGAAAGTGAAGCGCTCCTCAGTCGCCTTGAGTTCCTCGAGAGCCATCATGTTGATGGGGCCCAGGTTGGCGATGCGACGCTTTAATTCGCGCACTTCCGCTTCGGCTGCTTCCAGGACTTCTCCGGTCAACGCGACTTCCGACGCCATCTCCGCAACCAGTTCCGCTGGCTCGCGGCCAAGCTCTTCACGGCACAGGTTCGCATGATGATCGAGGTCCGATTCGGCCCGCGCCAGCGCTACTTCCGAAGCGGAGCGCTTCTCCCGCTCGGCCTCGAGACGCCTGCGCGCCGCCTGAACCGCCGGACCTAATTCATCGCGGTCGCTGCGGGCCTGGCACGATTCCTCTGCCAGCGCCGACATTCTCTCTCGTGCCTGCGCCTGTTCCGCCTCAAGCTCCTGGACGCGAGCCCCGAGCCGCACGCTCTCTTCCGCAAGCACAGTCTGTTCCTTGGCCCAGGCGGCACACTGGTCCTCGAGCCGGGTGAGGCGCGACTTCGTTTCAGTGACTCGACCCTCGATGGCTCTCTGCTCCGCTTCCGCAGCCTGGCAGCGCTCTTCGAGCGCACTGGCATGCGCCCGAGACTGGCCCAGTTCCTGCGCCAGCCGGTCAGCCTCGCCGCGAAGCTGGCGCGCGGTTTCACCCGTCTGGGCGATTTCCACCTCGCGCTGGGCCTGGCTGCTCGATGCCGCCTCCAGCTCGCGCTCAATTCCGGCTTGCTGTTCGGCCAGCGCCGCCCGTTCCTGACCTGTCCGGTCGAGCTCGGCGTCAAGCACGCCCAGCCGCTGCCGGCTGCGATCGAGCGCCACCTCCGATTGGTGTAACCTTTCGCCCAGGCGCAATGAGTCCTTTTCCTTCTCTACCCGTTCCGCGCTTAACCGGTGGACTTCGACCTCCAGACCGCTGCGTTGGGATGTGATGGCGGTTAGCGCACCGCGGGCGTTTTCCAGCAGGGGCTCCAACTCGGTCACCCGCCGGTCAAGCTCGCGAAAATCGCGCCGAACGGCCAGCGGGCCCGCACTCCGACCCTTTCCGCCCGAGACGCAACGGTGATGGTAGTGCTCGCCTCGCGGTGTCAGAAAGTGGTGCATGGGGTATGCCCCGGCGAGGCGCTCAGCCGCGGCAGCATCCTCCACCACGTGGGCGCTGGCCAGGGAAGAAAGCGCCGGATCGCCGTTGAGGCCCAGGCTTGGAGCGAAACGAACGAAATCGGCGAGCGGAGCCACCACGCCTGGAACATGCCCGATACTTGCGGAGCCGTTCGAATGACCGTTCGACGACGCGCGAGCTACGAAGAATGAGGAGCGCCCGCCGCCCTCCGTCTGCAGCAGATCGATTCCGTGCCGTGCGTCCTCGTGGCGTTCCACGACCACGCAGTCCAGTTCCTGCTTTAAGAACTCCTCCACTACTTCTTCGTACCCGGGCGTCACCTCGACGAAATCGGCCAACAAGCCGAGCGGCTTGAAGGTCCCATTGGTAGGGCTGTTTTCTCCAATCGAACCGGAGAGCAACCGCCGCACGCTTTCGGTGCTGTAGGCGTGGCGCGCCAGACTTTCGCCTAGAGCTTCGCGCCGGGCGCTAGCTTGGGCCAATTCTTCGCGTAACTGATCGACGCGGGTACGCGCCGCAGCCTCCTCGCGCCGAGCCTCTTCGAGCCGCGCGGCTGCGTCTTCAGCGGCGCCGCCGATGCTGGCCAGGGCATCCTCGGCCGAGGTGTTTGCAGCCCGGCAGCTTTCAAGCTCAGCCGCCACCCGAAGGTCCTCTTCGGCCGCAAGGACGCGCTCAGATTCAAGCCGGGCCGTGCGGCGTTCAAGGGCAGCCGAAGTCTCCCCGGCCTGGACCAGGCGGTTACGCAATTCAGCGGCCCGAGCCACTGCGTCGAGTAACCCATGCCGGCTCGACTCCAGCCGCCGTTCCGCCTCGCGCAGGGTGGATGCCAGCTCCTGCTGCCGGGCGGCGATCTGGTTGACGGCCTCGCCGGCCAGAGCCGCTTGGGCACGAACCTCGGCGGCATTTTGCGCCCGCTCTGCGGCCTTTGCAGTGAGGTCGCTAAGCTCACTTCCCATCCCGCCGCGCTCTGACTCCGCTTCCTTCAGCCGGCGGTCGAGGGCCGCAATCTGCTGCCGCGTTTGGTCGAGACGTGAAACCAGCCGTTCCCGCTCCAGATCGGCCTGCGCGCAAGCCTCGCGCAGCCGTACGAGATCAGCTTCCATCTGCTCGTGACGCCCGCTCGCGGACCTCTCGCGGCTGTCCAGTTCTTCGAGCTCATGCCCGGCGTCCGCGCAAGTATTCTGCAGCGCGCCAAGTTCCTGGCGGATTTGCGCGCACCGGTCATCAAGCAAGCCCAGGCGCGAAGTGAGCGCCAGCTTCAAGCGCGCGCCCAGTTCGTCGCTCAGCTCGCGGTGCCGTTTCGCTTTGGATGCTTGGCGCCGCAGCGAGCCCACCTGCTTGGTGACTTCTTCGAGGATGTCGGTAACCCGGGCAAGGTTCTGGCGGGCGGACTCGAGCTTGGCTTCGGCCAGACGTTTGCGGGCCCGGAACTTGGAAACGCCCGCCGCCTCCTCGATGATGGCTCGGCGGTCTGACGGCTTGGAGCTGAGAATCTGCCCAATGCGCCCCTGCTCGATGATGGCGTAGGAATCGGGCCCGAGGCCCATGCCCATGAAGAGTTCCTGAACGTCGCGAAGGCGGCAGGTGTCACCGTTGATGAGATACTCGCTCTCGCCCGACCGAAACAGGCGGCGTGTGACCACAATCTCGCCGTCAGGATGACCGGGACGAGCAGGCGTGGAGGGCTCGACACTGTGATGGCCACCGGGCTGGTGTCCATTACCCCCGCCGTTGGCGGAATGCAAGGCCAAGGCCTCGCTCGCCGCCGAAGATCCGTTCGTAGAAGCTCCGTTGGAACCGTTCGAGTGGGTGGAATGCGCCGCGCTGCGGTGACCCTTGGCCTCCAGCGCTTCTGCATCAATCAGCGTGAGGCTCACCTCGGCCATACTTGTGGCCGGCCGCAGGCGCGTCCCGTTGAAGATGACGTCCGCCATGCGATCGCCGCGTAAGGTGCGGGCACTCTGCTCGCCCAGCACCCAATTGATGGCGTCGCCAAGGTTTGATTTGCCGCATCCGTTGGGTCCCACGATCGCTGCCGTGCCGGCGCCGAACTCCAGCCGAGTGCGGTCGGCGAACGATTTGAAACCCAGCAGTTCTAATTTCTTGAGTTTGAACAAGGTGCACTCCTCCCGCAAGCTTCAAGCAAAGATCGACGCGGGTGAAACCCGCGATGGGACCCGTAACGGGAAGTCTGGGCGAAGTACGTCAAGGCGACACGGGCACCTTGGCCGCGCTCTTGAGAAGAACGAACCAGATGAATCGGCTGTGACGGCCTGCTGAACTCGAATCTAATCTTGCGCGTCGCGACGCTCTTTCTCGTCAAGACATCCTCGTGCGTAGGCCCCGTGCTGGCGCACTGCGGGTAAGGCTGGCGCGAGAAATCCCCTGCCTACGAGGGTAACCCTAGCACGAAGGAAAAGACAATGTAAAGATAAAACCACAAGATGATGTGGCCTACTGAGGGCTTTACCCAATTAGTGGTTGATGTTCCCCAGGGCGGCTCGACCTTCAGAGCGCTATACCAGTCCGACCTCGATAACCCGCCCGGGCTTGATCTCCCGCAGAGCGGCCAGACAGGCCGCGGCGTGGGGGCGCAGACTCATCAAGCTGTTCGAACGAGTGCGAATCGTGATGATGGCAATCTGTCGAGTCTTGATGCTTCGCTCATGCCGCAGAGCTTTACCCACAGTGACGAGCACATCAAACTTGCCTTCGGCAAGTGCCAGCAATTCGCCATTTTTTCTTGCCGGCAAAGCCGGCTTCACGAACCGTAACGCATACGTGCGGCGCCAACTCGAATCTAAACTTCTTGGGCACGCACTCGTCCAGCAGTATCGTCATTTGAGTCGCGCCAGAAGAATAGAGCGTGCTTCTTCAAGCGCGGCGACCGCGGCCTGCGGGGTTACGGTTGGAAAATCGTCCAGGAATTCAGCAAGAGGTTCTCCCTCTTCGAGGTAGTCGAACAACGCCGTAAACGGAACCCAGGTTCCGAGAAAAACCGGCTCGCCTCCCAGAATATCCGGGTCTTGGATGATGACACTCACAACGATTCTCCCATATCTCCTTTAGAACTCTTTGAACTCTGCCAAGGACCAGGGCCTTTATTTCCTCGAGTGCGGCTATTGCGGCGTCGCGGCTCACACTTCGGTAAGCATCAATGAACTCGTCCAGTGTTTTGCCGTTTTCCAAGTAGTCGGTCAACGCTTTGAACGGAACATCGGTTCCGCGAAAGACCGGTTCGCCTCCCAGAACCTTCGGATCCTTAACGATGATCTCGTTCGACATCGTGCTTCTCCTGACCCCAACACGGCTACCGCTACTTTGCCTGAGCCCCAGCCTTCCAACGCAGCACCGGTTTGCGCGCGGCTGCGGCCTCGTCCAGGCGCTTCACCCGTGTAGTGTGCGGCGCGGTGCGAACCACGTCAGGATTATCCTCCGCTTCCTGGGCGATCGAACGCAGGGCCTCCACCAGCGCGTCCAGTTCCGGCTTGCCCACGCTCTCCGTGGGCTCGATCATCAAGGCGCCGGGCACAATCAGCGGAAAGGCGGTGGTGTAAGGATGAAAGCCGTAGTCGATCAAACGCTTGGCGATGTCGCCGGTGCGCACTCCCTTCGCGGCCTGGCGCTTGTCGGAGAAGACGCATTCGTGCAGGGAGGGCGCGTCGTAGGGCAGGTCATAAGCGCCGCGCAGCCCTTCCTTCACGTAGCTGGCGTTCAGCACCGCGTCTTCGGTGGCCTGCCGCACCCCGGCCGGACCATAGGCTAGCGTATAGGCTAGCGCGCGCACCGCCATGCCGAAGTTGCCGTAAAACGCCCGCACCCGGCCCACGCTGCGGGGCCGTTCATGGTTCAGGAAAGCGCTGCCGTCGCCTGCTTCTTCGACGGTTGGGGAGGGCAGGAAGGGTTCGAGGAATTGCTTAACAGCCACTGGGCCGGATCCGGGCCCGCCGCCGCCGTGGGGCGTGGAAAAGGTCTTGTGGAGGTTGAGGTGCATCACGTCCACGCCGAAGTCGCCCGGCCGCGCAATCCCCACCAAGGCGTTCATGTTGGCGCCGTCCATGTACACCAGGCCGCCCTTGGAATGCATCACCTCGCAAATGCGCTCGATCTCGGTTTCGAAAATCCCCAGCGTGTTCGGATTAGTGAGCATCAGGCCGGCCACTTCGCCGGTCATCTTGGCGTCGAGTTCGGCCAGGTCCACGCAGCCGCGACTGTCGCTCTTGAGGTGCTTCACCTGGTAGCCGGAGATAGTCACGCTGGCCGGGTTGGTGCCGTGGGCGGAATCAGGGATGAGGATGAATCGCCGGGCGTCACCCCGCTCCCGGAGGCAGGCCCGGATCATCAGCAGGCCGGTGAGTTCGCCCTGCGCGCCCGCCGCCGGCTGCAGCGAGATGGCGTCCATGCCGGTGACTTCGAGCAGGCAACGCTGGGTCTCAGCCAGCACCTTGAGGCAGCCTTGCGCGAGGTGCTCGGGCGTGTAAGGGTGATCGGTGCCGAGTCCCCGCAGGCGCGAGACGACCTCGTTCAGGCGCGGATTGTACTTCATGGTGCAGGATCCCAGCGGGTACACGCCGGCATCGATCGAGTAGTTCCAGGTGGAAAGTCGCGTAAAGTGCCGCATCACGTCAAGCTCAGAGACTTCAGGAAAGCCATCGATGTCCTCCCGGAAGAACTCTTCGCCAAGCGTCTGTTCAGCAGGGGTGGAGAGAACGTCAAGTGGCGGCAGGTCGGCTCCGGTCTTTCCCGGCGCTGAGCGCTCAAAGATTAGCCCCTCATTGCGATTCATATGAGGGCGTGCGTGTTGGATTTGGTCGGTCATTCTCTTATAAATCGCCTTATTTCAGGTAGTTGACGGGTTTAATACTTCAAATCACTTATTTTCAATGAGCTGACGGGATCCAAAATCGGCCCATCCTTATTTTCAATCACTTGACGGGTTTGTTCGTAACATTTCGAATTTTGTGTCGCTGACCCCGATGGCTGGAATCCTTTCTGTGACGGCATGCAGCCGCGGCCCGCTTTCTTGCGGGAAGGGCTGGCGGGGTCGAGCCCTGGTCGTAGCGACCTTCATTCTTAAGTCACTTAACTAACCTTATTATTTTCATTAACATTCCGGCTTCGTTCGGAATTTCTAACTGTGCTACTTTGTCTTTGCGATTCAATGCCGCCCATTGCCATGCGTCGTGCTCCTAAGAAACGTCTTCAGGATCCTGTCAGTTTCTGCTTGAGCTTTAGTCAACCGGCGTATATCACTCCGCAGCGACACCCCGTAGCGCACTAACCGGCTCACAACGCGGTTATTCAACCTGACCACTCGCTCTAGGCGGTCCAGGCGAGCCTCCGCCTTCCGAAAGCGTTCGTCCGCCCGGTCGAACTTGGCGTTGAAGCGCGCATCCGAGCGGGCCTGATTCTTGAGCATGAACTCGATCGTTCTCTCAACGTCCATTTGTACGCTCTCCAGGCTAGGGGCTGTAACCCACCATGACTCCGGACACCTTTCCGCTTGTCGCGGGTTCGCCGAAGCGATGCCAAACTTCGATCATCCGGTCGAGCGCTGACTTCGGAACCGTTTCCGTGACACACACCAGCAGGTGATCCTTCAGCTCAGGGTAGAAGCGATCGAGGTGCAGGCCTCCGATGATCTTCTCCTCGCGCAACCCCGCCAGCAGTTCCTCCGCGTCGCCCGGAGCCTTCACAACGAACTCGTTGAAGTGCGGCGCCGAGAATGGGATTGACGCACCCGGCACTTTTCCCAACTCGGCCGCCGCGTACTGCGCCTTAGCGAGATTCTGGGCGGCAAGCTGCCGTAATCCGGTCTTACCGAGCAGACAGAGGTAAATGGTAGCGTTGAGGGCCATCAGGGACTGGCTGGTGCAGATATTTGAAGTGGCCTTCTCGCGCCGGATGTGTTGCTCGCGCGTCGCCAGCGTCAACACGAACCCGCGGCGCCCTTGCGCGTCAACGGTTTGCCCGGCCAAGCGCCCGGGCATTTGGCGGACGTACTTTTCGCGGGACGCGATCACCCCTAGAAATGGCCCACCGTAGCTCGGCGCAATTCCGAATGACTGCCCCTCCAGCGCCACGATGTCCGCTTCCGCCGGAGGCCGCACGATTCCGAGTGACATGGCTTCGGCGACACTCGTCACCAGCAGCGCACCCGAAGCGTGCGCCAGCTCGGCCAGCGCGGCGACGTCTTCAATCACGCCGAAGAAATTCGGCGACTGCACGACCAGCGCGGCAACATCGTCGAGCTTCGCACCCGTCAGTGCCTCATGCTTGAGCTGGCCCGCCTCGCCGTAGGCGATTTCTTCAACGCTTAGCCCCAGATTCTTCGCGTATGTCCGCAAAACCTGGCGGTACTCGGGATGTACCGACCGGGCGACGAGCACGCGATGCCGCCCGGTGATTCGCTCGGCCATGAGCACGGCCTCGGTGAGCGCTGTTGAGCCATCGTACATAGACGCGTTCGCAACTTCCTGGCCGGTGAGCTGGCACATCAGCGTCTGAAACTCGAAAATCGCCGTCAGTGTGCCCTGCGAAATTTCCGCTTGGTAAGGCGTATAGGATGTGA
>DATJYK010000253.1:0-1051 GCA_035578005.1 Terriglobia bacterium | reverse complement strand
GCGGGGCTGGGGCCGTTGTCGTATGAAGCCCAGCGCGGCATGTACGTTCACGCGACCTACGCGGTCACGCCGCAGCGTGAACCGTTGGGCGTGTTGAATGCCTGGATGTGGGCGCGTGAGCGCAAGGGCGCCGATGGTGTGCGTGGCGGCGAGAAGGAAAGCACGCGCTGGATTGAAGGATACGAACGGGTGGCCGAGCAGGCGGCGGATCTGCCCGACACGCAGTTGGTGTACGTTGCGGACCGGGAGTCGGACATCATCGCACTGATGCGCCGAGCGCACGATCTTGGCTGTCCGGCGGACTGGCTGATTCGCGCCCAGCACAATCGCGTGTTGCCTGAAGGTCAAAGGCTCTGGGATCACGCCACGCAAGCTGAGCCGCTCGGTGAAATCCGTTTCACGTTGCCTGGTCGCCAGCGACAGAAGGCGCGGGAAGTTCATCAGCAAATATGGAGTCGACGGATCGATCTGCCCGGTGCCCGGGGCGGTGTGGTGTCGATCAGTTGCCTGGTCGCGCGCGAGATAGACGCGCCGGCCGGCGTGATGCCGATCGAATGGCGCTTGCTGACCAATCGCGACGTGCCGGATCTCGCCGAGGCCGCGCGGCTGATCGATTGGTATCGCGCCCGCTGGGAGGTGGAAACCTTCTTTCATGTGTTGAAGAACGGTTGCCGAGTCGAGGCGCTACAGCTGAGCACGATCGAGCGCATCGAGCGGGCACTGGCAGTGTTCATGGTGGTGGCGTGGCGCATCGCTCGTCTCATGCGGTTAGGCCGCACTTGCCCGGACCTCGATGCCGGACTGCTGTTTGAGCCCGATGAATGGAAGGCCGCCTTCATCCTGAATAAGAAGACCCCGCCCGACAAACCACCGCAACTGAATGAAGTGGTACGGCTCGTCGCCATGCTCGGCGGCTTCCTCGCGCGCAAAGGCGACGGCGAACCTGGTGTCAAAACCATCTGGCTAGGCATGCAGCGAATAGTGGACTTCGTTGCTGGCATCAGGTACATGCGCGAGGTTGAGCATCAGACTTGTGTGTAATGGAATGGGT
>DATJYK010000252.1:0-15340 GCA_035578005.1 Terriglobia bacterium | reverse complement strand
TAACCCTTTGGGGCGCCGCCCGGCCCGACCCGGTTGAGAAGATCCTCGGGTTTTACGAAGGATCCCATTATACCGCGACGCGAGTTCGACAAGGGGATCAATTCAAGTCATACCCGCCTCTTCAAGACGCGGCCCTGCAGGTTAGGTTCTGTTCCGAAATCAGATAACAACCGATTACTCCCACGAGCCACAAGCTCGCACCACCTTCTGAGTGTGTTACAATTCGTGAACCGCAGATAGACCGTAAAGAGGGGCACAGAGGGGATTTTGTCTTGAGTTTCGAAGCTGCGAAAGAGCCAGCCGCTCCCCCGGTGCAGTCCGCCCCAAGCGCGAATCTCCTCTCAGTGGCCGCGTGCACTGACGTCGGTCACAAGCGCCAGAACAACGAAGATAGCTATCTGATTCTTGATTCCTCGCGTCGCATCCTCAGTCAGCCTGCGGCCGAGGGCCGGTTCAGCCTGAATGAATCCGGGGCGCTGCTGGCCGTCGCGGATGGGATGGGTGGGCACAACTATGGCGAAGTGGCCAGCAGGCTCTGCCTTGAACGTCTCGGGGAAGAGTTCCAAAGGGCCGTTTCGCCGGAACCTGAATTTCGGCAGGCAGCCGTGTTGTTCAAACATGCTATTGAGGGGGTTAGCCACTCGCTTTACGAGCTTGCTCGAGAGCAACCCGCCTACGCCGGAATGGGAACAACGCTAACGGCCGTTTTGTTAAGAGGGGATCAGGCCTGTGTCGCCCAAGTGGGTGACTCGCGGGCTTATCTCCTTCGGGGACAGACGTTGCGTCTGCTTACTTTGGACCAGACAGTGGGAAACTTTGTAGACGCCGAGCAGGGCGCCCACTTAGAAGGGCACATCAAAGATATGCTCACTCAGGCCGTCGGCTCTCAGCCTGAGATCGAAGTGGTGCTCACCGAAATAGTCACCGAGCCTGGCGACCTGCTGCTGATGTGCTGTGACGGCCTCTATAAACCGGTACCCGACGAGGAGATGATGCCGCTGCTGCTCTCACCCGACAGCCTGACGACCCGGGCCACCAAGCTTCTTCAGCTCGCTCTCAACCACGGAGGCCCCGACAATATCACCCTCATCCTTTCGCAGATCAGAACCGCAGCCGAGTTGTAAGAGTCTCAGTGAAAACTGGCGGCGGGCTTGCTAAGGCTGCTTGAAGCCCGATTGCTCCAACTGCACCCGATGCCGCTCGAGCAGAGTTCCGGTGGCGTGGTCCACCGCAGCCAGCGCAATTTGATAGTTCACCTCAGCTTGTACCAGGCTTACTTCCGTTTGGGCTAACTCCGTCTGCGCTTCCAGCACCAGAAAGATGGTTCCGGTGCCGAGCTCGTACTTGCGCTGCTCAGACTCCACCGTCTTCTCGGTGAGGTCTCGTGCGATTTTGGCGGCGGAGATCGAAAGCTTGGCTTCCTCCAGGCTGTGGACCGCATTCAACACGTCGAGCCGCACGGCCTGTTCTTGCCTCCGCATCTGGTAAAGATCGCCGGTCTTCGCCACTCTCGCCTCGCCCAGCGCTGCGCGTGCGGAGCGGTTGCGCAAAGGAAAGTTGAAGGTGAGGCTCAGCGAGTACGTGGGATAACTGAAGTGAAACAACTGACTGAGCGCGTCGCCAAATCCACCCGGCGTCACCAACGGGGGCGTCACAGAGTTATCGTACTGAGTGCCACCCACTCCTTGCGGATTGTAAACGCCTTGGAGCTCGAGGTCCGGCAGCAGGTTGTTCCGTGCGAGGCGAATGCTGATGTCATCGGCAGCAAGTTGCTCACGCAAGGCCGCGAACTCAGGGCGGTGCTGCTCGGCGAGCCCTTGCGCGGTGGAGACGTCAATCGAGAATAGCGGCTCTACCGGCGCCGGATCCTCCACGAGGTCGAGGTCCAGGGCTTCAACATAGGAATCAAGGTCCGCTCCGACCACTTGACGCAAGGCGTCTTCCTGCTGCTTGAGCTGGTATTCCGCCTGAATGGACGCCACTCGCCGCTGTGCGACTTCGGACTGCGAGCGGTAAATGTCGAGCGGGGGCAGCGCCCCGAGATCAAGTGAGCGCTTATCGTGATCGTAAGTGGCTTGAGCCTGCTTGAGGGAGGCATCCGCCACGCGCAAGCTCTCCCGCGCCAGCACCACACTCCAGTATTGGTTGATGGCCTGTTGAATCGACGTGTTCACCTGGGCTTCAAAGTTGTCTTGGGAAGCGCTCGCGCTTCGCCGCGCGATGCGGATGGGCGCCATATTGGGGAAAAAGCCGCGATTCTTCAAAAGGGGCTGACTGACCTGCAGGTTCCAGCCCGCGTTGAAGAAAGGATTGATGAAGTAGAAACCGCTGTTCGTGTCGCCTTTGCCGCCGGAAAATGAAGTGGAAAAGACGGTTCCGGTTTCAAAGGTCTGCGTGTAGTTCACCGCGCCCAGTTGGGTCAACTGGTCGAGCGTCTGAGTCGTCTGTGCGGTCGCCCCCCCGCCGACACCCTGCAGTTCGTTGGTGGCCTGCGAAAGACTCCGTTGGTTGAGAGTGTTTGCGGTGAGCAGCGGATCGAAGGGAGCGTAGGCCGCCATAATCCGATAATGCGCCTGGTCTACCGGCGTCCGCGCCAGACGTACCTCAGGATTGTTGAGCAAGGTGAGAAGTATCGCGTCTTCGAGCGTCAGCCTCAGCTTCCCATTTACCACGTGGTCGCGAAGAGCCGAAGGCGGAGGCAAAGAGCCCGGGATCGTCGCGGCGGATCGGTTGGGACTGTCACCCGCCCGGCACACTATGGCCGTGGCGGAAAGTACGGCGAGCGCGAAGAGCGCGTTCCCGCAGCGAGTCAGCTTCAACATTGGAGCACCCCCTAACAAACCTGGGTAGGGGCACATGGCCATGTGCCCCTACGCCGTGTGCCGCCTACCCCATGTGCCCCTACCCATGGGCCCCGCACCGAGACTGAACGGGCCCCGTGGGCACATGGCCATGTGCCCCTACTCGTAGTGAATCGCCTCTACAGGATCGAGGCGCGCGGCTTTCACTGCGGGATACGTTCCGAAGATCAAGCCCACGGAGACCGAAACAAAAAAAGCCAACAGAATCGAGGACGCGGTCACGATGGTGGACCAGCCCGCAAACACGGCGATGAGCCTGGACATTCCGAAGCCGAACGCGATCCCGAGCAGTCCGCCCACGAACGAAATCATCACCGCTTCCAGCACGAATTGACGGACGATATCACTCCGCCGCGCCCCAACCGCGCGACGCACTCCGATCTCACGCGTGCGCTCCAGGATGCTTGCCAGCATGATGTTCATGATGCCGATACCCCCCACTAACAGCGAGATGGAAGCAATGGCCACCATCACCACGCTGAAGAGGCGCTCGGTGCGGCGCTGCTCGGCTAATAGTTCGGCTGGGACAATCACGCTGAAGTCGCCCGCGTGACGGTGCGAGGCGTTGAGGATGCCTCTCACCAGGCTGGCCGCCGATACGCTATCGGCCGAAGCCCGAAGACGCAAGTAGATTCCGTCGATCTCGTCCCGCATGCTGCTGTAGTTGTCTTCCAGACGAAAAATGGCGGCATTGAGGGGCACATAGATCAGGTTGTTCAAGTCCTCGCTCGGCAGGCCGGAGACCTCGGTGCCCGCGCTCAATTGCGGCCCGACAACGCCGATCACGTGGAACCATTGATCGTTGACCTTTACGTAGCGGCCGAGCACTTCGCCGGGCCCAAACAGCGCGCTGCGGGCGGCTTCGCCGAGCACGCACACCGGCGCGCCGCGCGCAGTCTCACCCGAGTCGAAGAAGCGCCCTTGCACCACCTCGAGGCCAGCGATCTTCTGGTAACTCGGCTCTACTCCGAACACGACGGGCATGGCGCCCTGCGCCTTTGGTATCGTCTTTGAGGGAGCGAAGCGCTTACGGGGCGTGGAGGCTTCGATGCCACTCACGTTCGAGGCGATTACGCGATAGTCCTCGAAAGTGAGTCCGGGCGAGAGACGGCGGATCTTCTGGTGGGCCTGCTCTTCGACGGTCTCTTTGGCCTCGACGATGAGGTTGCGAACGCCAAGCTGCTCGATGAATGCCAGCACGCGCTGTTGCGCGCCGGCGCCGATCGAGAGCATGGTGACCACTGCGGCCACTCCGAAGATCATGCCCAGCATGGTGAGCAGCGAGCGCAGCTTGCGAACCAGGAGGTTGTCGAGACCCAGGCGCAAATCCGGCAGCAACTGGCTGAAGGCACGCCGACGGTTCGCCGAACGCAGGGCGGCAGCGGCACTCGCGGCCGTCCCGGCTACCGCGCTCATCGCGAACCTCCTGCTCCAAGCAATGGTGGCGCACTCGAAGGAGCAGCACCCGTGCCTTTCTCTTCAGGATTCACAAGGGCAACCTCAGTGCCCTCCTTCAAGCCTTCCACCGCGGCTTGGCCTTCATTCACTGCCCGGATGTGAACCTCCTGTTTCACAAAGCCTCCAGCCGTCTTCACGTAGACAGCCGGCTTGCCTTCCTTGACGAATATGGCCTGGCGGGGCACAAGCAATGCGCCCTGAACAGCGCCGCTCATGATGGTGAGTTGCGCCGTCAGCCCAGGCCGCAGCCGGGGCTCAGGCTGATCAAGCTCGAAGGTGGCGCTGAACTTCTGGGAAGAGTCGCTGGACCACCACTCCGACCGCGAAGCTGTCGCTCCAACAGTCTTGACCTTTCCGTGTAGGACCTCGCCTGGGAGAGCGTCGACCCGAATTTCCGCCGGCTGCCCCGGCTTGAGGTTGGTGCGGTCGCCTTCGCTGATTTTGGCCGAAAGCTGCATTTGGCCGGTGTCGAGCACCTCCCCGACTTGCGTGCCGGGGTACACCTGATCGCCGGCGCGATACTCGGGAAGCGTCATGCCCGTGAAGTAAAAGCCGCCCGCCGCCCGCTCATTCTCGCGCAGGCGCACAAAGCCGGAGAGGGACGATTTCACCGTCATGTTGTCGATATTTCGCTGCGCCTGCTCGATGGCCAGCGCGGCCTTGTTGTGCTTTTCCTGGCTCACGGCGATGCCGGCTTTGCCGGAGCTGGCATGGGATTTCGCGTCCTCTTCAAGTTGAGCGAGCACGCGCTTGGCTTCGTCGAGTTTCAGCAGGTTCTTTTTGGCATCGATGGCGCTCACCAGTTCGTTCTTGCTCACTTCCAGTTCGGCCTGCCGGACGTCGAACCGCGCTTTGAGCAGGGCCACCTGATCCTGCGCCGCCTGCACTGCGGCGTCAGCCTTGGCTTTCGCAATCTCCTCGTCGGCCTGGGCCATGTCGGATCGGGCCTGCTCCAGGTTGAACTGCTGCTCACTGGGATCGAAGTCCACCACCACATCCCCGGCGTTCACGTGACTGCCGCTGGCGGCCAGATGAAGGATTTGTAGCGTGCCGCCGCCCACGGGAGGAGCAATGATGGTGACACTGTGCGTGGATTGCAACTCGCCCGTGGCGTACACCCGCAGCTCCAGACTTCCATTGGTGACCCGAGCCACAGGTACCTGATCATCAGGTTTCGTGTTGCCGACAGCTTTGAGCGAAGCACGCACGCCGAGGACCGCGGCGATGAGCAGTACCACAATAACGACAAGCCGGATTGGTTTTCTCAAAGCCATCGAAGAACGGTTGTTGGTTCTCGGTTGTTGGTTCCAGGCTGGGCGGCGGGCGAGACGCCCGCGCTCCCAGGGATTGTTTCAACCTTCTCACCGAATCGCGAGTGGCGACGAACGACAAACCACGAGCAACGAGCGCTGTTCGTGAATCGAAAATCGCAGATCAGAAATCGCCAATCGAAAATGGGCAGTTCCTATTGCTTCTGAGTCGGGTCCTTCAGCGCGACGCGATCTCCAGGCTTGAGACCTGCGGTTATCACGAGCTGGCTTTCGCCCCGCTTGCCCACCTCGATCGTTCGCTCGTCGAACTTTGAGCCATGCAGGACGTATGCCACCGTCTCGCCCGACTTCTGGAATGCCGCTTCCGCCGGAATCACGATCGCGTTCGGAATCTTGTCAACGGCGATACGCGCAGTCGCGTTCATGCCCGGACGCAGACGCGGATCGGATTGGTCCAGGCCCACGCCCAGCTCGAAATTCTTGGGAAAGGGCCAGCCACCGCTGAAGTCAACGGTGGCGAGCGCCCCGATGCGCGCCACGTGACCGGAGAGCTCGCGGTCCGGCAAGGCATCCACTCGGACGTTAGCTGCCTGGTTTAGCGCCACCCGCGCGCGGTCGCTTTCCTCAATGCGGCACTCGATCCGCAGCGCCGAAAGATCGGGAATCTCAACGATCCCGGCGCCCGGCCAGGCTTGGTCGCCCTCTTTGAAAGGCTGGTCCCCGCCCATAAAGCCACCCGAGCGGTAATTGGTCAGGATGGTGACGATGCCATCCAACGGTGCGCGCAAGGTGAGCACGCTGATCCGGTGCTCGGACAGCTTTACGTCGAAGGCCGCCTTGTCACTCTTATGTTTTTGTCCGTCGAGATCGGCGTCCGCGCCGGTCTTGTCGGATTTCGATTTCTGCGCGCTGGCGGCCAGCTTGCTTTGGTTATCGGCCACCACGAGCTGGTCTTCCGCACCCTCGATCCTGGAGACAATCTCGCCCTTGCTGGCGTCGAGCTTGGCCGAGTCCACGTCATACCCGGCCTTCAACAGGTCTGTGCGGTCTCCTTCCAGCGTAATGCGAGACGTCGCCCGTGTCTGCTCCGTTCCAGCCTCCGCGCCCCTCAACACAGACCGGTCCTGCGCCAGGGTGGCTTTCAGCTTGGTGGCGTCAAACTCCACCAGCACGTCGCCCTTTTTCACGCGCGCGCCTTCGTGGACCAGGTGAAGAATCTGCAAGTCTTCAGCGTCTGCCGGAGCGGTCACTACCACCGAGTGGATAGCCTTAACTTGCCCGCGCAGTTCCAGGTAGTCCACGAACTCGCTGCGCTTGACTTCGGCAGTCGGTACCTGTGGCCTGCGATTTACCCCCCGCACGGCCGCCCACGACAGGCCCGCCAGCACCAACACGCCGAGCGCCAGTAACCAGCGGCGGCGCCTAACAGTGGATTCGAGCGAGCTCGTCATGATTTTCGAGATATTTTTGCAAGACTCATGTTTTCAATAACATTCCGGCTTCGTTCGTCAAGAAGTCAGGAGTCAGCAGTCGGAAGTCCGAGGATGACGAAGTTGGTTGCTTGTTTGTAACATTTCTGTAACATAAAGATCCAAAGAATTCGTTACCGGGGCCAGCAGACCGAGCCGACAGAAGCCGAAACCACATCGTCTCTCCAAGACATTTTTGTAAGTCCCTGCTGCTCAGTAACATTCTGGCTTCGTTTGTCGGCATCCCTGCTCTACGTCGCCACGACCTCGCTGTAACATTTCAAGACGGACCCACCAACGCCAAACGCTGGCCGGGGCAAGCCCCGGCCCTGCTGCCTTTCCCGAGATAATTTTCTAAGCTGAACACTTTCAATAACATTCCGGCTTCGTTCGCGGCTCTGCAGGTCAATCACGGCCGATGTCATGCCGAACTCTTCCTCAAGCTCCTCATAAGCCTTGCGGTACCTCGCTGTTTCAACCATTCTTCGTGCATTTCAAGGATGCGCCCTGTGCTTACATCTCCACCATAGCGCTTTGTTCTCATCGGCAAAGTACTTTCTTGGTCAAATGCGCAGTGAGGCGTCCCCTGACCGCTAACACCCAACACCCAACACCTGGCACCTGGCACCTGGCACCTGCTCTTAGGCCTTGCCCCGCAGCACCACCTCACCGGCTTTCAGGCCGGACTGGACCACGGTATCTAGGTCGCTCTCGGGCCCGATTTGCACCTCACGCTTATCGAAGCCTAAGCCGGACTTCACCCAGACAAAGTCGCGCCCTCCCTCAACCGCCACGCAGTCTCGAGGCACCACCAGCGCGTGCGGGACGCGATTGAGTTCCACATCGACGGCTGCCGAGAGGTCGGGGACCAAGCGCGGATCATTGCCCTCAATGCGGTACAGGGCAGTGAATGTCCGGACCTTGTCTGAAAGCTCGCTGGTCTGGCCCATAGGCGCGAGTTCCTGGAGGTGCGCCGGGAAGGTGAGGTCAGGGTAAGCGTCCAGGTGGACGGTGGCCCGCTGGCCGGGCGCGAGCGCCAGCACGTCCTCTTGGTTCACGCGGATGCTCACCTCCATCGCCGCCGGGTCAACGACTCGCATGAACGACGCCCAGGCCCACACTTGATCTCCCTCTTCCACTTCGCCCATGCTGCCACTTTTCCAGATGTTGTTCAGCACCACGATTCCTTCGATGGGGGAGTGAACCGCCATGCGCTGCTCGTTATCCTGGGCGTGCAGCATGATCTCGTGCGCCCGGTCGCGCTGAACTTCCAGCGAACGGATGTCGGCGGCCGCCGCAGCGCGCTTCAAATCAAACGTACTGCGAAGCTGCTTCAGGTTCGCCTCGGCTTCCTCCAGCGCCTCTTCGTTTTTTTCGACATCGATACGAGACATGATCTCGTTCTTTTGCACTTCAAGCTGCGCTTTGCCGAGCTGGTCCTGCGCCTGTTGCAGCTCGCTTTCGTCTTTGGCGCGGTTTGTCGCCTCATCGGCCTGCTTTTTGGTGATCTGATCCACCAAATCCTGATATTCCGCCTGCTTGTCGAGGAACGTCTTGATTTGGTCCTGCCGGTCAAACTCCACCAGCAAGTCGCCGGGGTGTACGTGGCTCCCGGCCTTCGCCAGCTTGGTGATGGTGAGACGATTGATCTGGCTGCCGGAAAGCATCGGGGCCGTGATGGCTACGGACTGCACAGCGCCAACCGTGCCGCTGAGGCGAAGGGTGTTCACAAAGTCGCGTTGCTCGGCGACCGCGGTGCGAATGGGCGACTCTGGCGCTGATCCGGCGGAGATTGCCTGAGCATGAGTCCGCCATAGGCACAAGACGGCACCCGCCGCGGCCAGCGCCAGCACGACGGCGATGATGACAATGGAATGAGATTTGGGCCGGCGGCCTTTGGGAGGCGGAGAGACGGGCGCGACAGGCGCAGTCGGGGGCGCCTCAGACGGCACCAAGTCCGGGCGTTCGATCTCCGTGATTACCTGATTGAACCGGGAATTAATGGCGATCCCCCCGGGCCACCTTGCCTGGCCTACCTGATCCAGGCCGACGTACCAATGGATATGATATCCCAAGCGGTACAGCTTTTAGGACTGTATATCGGGGCAAAAGGTTAGCCGACTTCTTCGAGAGTTCTTCGCCAATGCGTTGACAATTCCGCCTGAATTGCTATCCTTAATGCGTAGTCGAGTTCGAACTGGTAGGAGTAGAGAGATGATTTCTACAGTTGCTTCTCCGGCTACCGAGACCGCAAAGGATCGGCTGTTGGCAGTGATTGCCGAATATCCCGTGCGGCCGACGGACTTGCTTGAGCAGCTGCAAGCGGATATCTCCTATGGCAGCTTTCAGGATGCCCTCTCGGAACTGCTTGACGCCGGGAAAGTCAAGCTTGGTCCCGACCTACTTTTGCGCCTGAAGTAGATCGCTCACTAACCCACCTAAGATGCCGGCACAATTGGCGGTTCCGTCCTCAAGCGATCGCATGACGCAGGAAGAGGTTCCTGATGGCGACGATCGGAGTGAATTTGAACGGGATCGAGACATAATTCTGTACAGTTCGGCTTTCAAGCGACTTTCCGGAATTACCCAAGTAGTCTCCGCGCACATTGGACATGTGTTTCACAACCGGCTCACGCATAGCTTACAAGTGGCGCAGGTAGGACGAAGTCTCGTTCAAAAGATGAAGATTCGTCACCTGGAACTCGCCCAAGCGCTAGGTTTGGATGCCTGTGCGGTTGAGGCAGGGTGCCTCGCACATGACCTTGGCCATCCGCCATTCGGACACATCGCGGAGGAAGGTTTGAATAGGTTGGCTGGCGAGGGCGCCGAGGGATTCGAAGGCAACGCGCAGAGCTTTCGAATTGTTTCCGAGCTTGCATTTCGATCCAATCTCTTCAACGGTCTTAATTTAACTCGAGCGACGCTACGTGCGATCCTAAAGTACCCTTGGACCTACGCAACGCGACCAGTGCATGACCCGGTCAAACGGAACAAATGGGGTGCCTACACTTCTGAGCTTAGGCCGTTCGAATTCGCTACGGGAAACGCCGAGGGAGGTCCGACTGTCCGTTCCGCAGAGGCTGAACTGATGGACTGGGCGGACGATCTCACCTATGCCGTACACGACGTGGAAGATTTTTACCGCGCTGCTGTGATCCCGCTTCACCGCTTGCGGCCTTCTGGAAAATCAGGAACACAGGAGGTCGAGCGAGAAAGGTTCCTACAATACGTCTGGCATCGCCGGGAGAAAATCCCTGAGCTCAAGGACATTACTCAGGACGGCCTGGATCGCACGTTCGGCGATGTTCTCCTCTCCTTCTTTACGATTGATACTGCATACGAAGGTACGCGCGACCAACGTGCTCGCCTAAGGTTGTTCACCAGCAACCTCGTGGGTCGGTACATCAACGGATTGAAACTGAAACAGCTTGACGATGGAGAAATCGTGGTCGATATAGATCCTGGACTCAAGCTTGAAATCGCAATTCTGAAGCAATTGACCTGGTTCTATGTGATCGAAGCCTCGTCTCTCGCCGTGCAGCAGCACGCACAGAAGCAGTTAATCCGCTACCTTTACAAAGTATTTATGCAGGAAACCAAGAAGAGCCCAAGCAAACTCTTGCCGCCGTACTACCGTGAACGGCTTAGCGAAGTCCTCCAAAATGACGGTGTGTCCGAGCCGCGGGTAAAGCGCATTGTGATCGATCTCATTGCCGGGATGACGGAGGCCCAAGCCATTGCCGTGTACCAGCGTTTGAATGGAATCGTGATCGGTTCAGCGCTGGACAACATCCTCGTTTGAACTCTGTCTCGCCTGGACCCTTCGAACCTCCCCTAGCGTTGGCATCGCAAGGAGTGCGCGCTCTGTAGCGTCAAGCATTCGGTCAATGTCCGCATCTGTGTGGGCATAGCTGATGTGACCGCGCTTCAGGTTCACCGGCATCAGAAAGATGCCGCGTTCGATGAGGCGCCGGTGGTACTCAACGAACTTGCTCGCGTCATTACGCGGGGCATCGCGGTGATTTTCGATGGGCCCCTCGGCGAAGTAAGTGATGAAGATGGACCCGAAGCCCGCCACCGTGGCGCTGGTGCCGAGCCGCTGGTGAATCTCAGTCAGCCCCTTCCGAAGGCGATCGCCCAGGCGGAAGATGTGTTCGTGGACGGGTTCGCGCTCCAGGACTTCGATGGTGGCAAGAGCCGCCGCGCAACCTGCCGGATGACCGTGATAGGTACCCGCAAAATAGGTGTCGCCGCCTGGGCGCGCGCTGAAACGGTCCATGATCTCGGCCCGCCCGCAGATCGCTGCCATCGGGAAGCCGTTCGCCATGGCCTTGCCGAAGGTTGCAAGGTCCGGCGTGACGCCGCAGATCGCCTGGTACCCGCCGAGATGATGCCGAAACCCGGTGATGACTTCGTCGAAAATCAGCACTGCCCCATGCGCCGAAGTAAGCTGCCGAAGCCCCTCAAGGAAACCCGGCTTGGGCAGCACACAACCGAGGCTGTGTCCGATAGGTTCCACGAGGACTGCGGCAACCTGTTCCGGGTGACGGGCGAACGCGCGCTCCACCTCGTCGAGATCGTTGTACGTGCAGGTCAGGGTACCCTCCGTCACTCCGGGCGGCATTCCTGCCCACGCAGGGCCAAACTGTGAAAGAGCGCCTGGGAGCGCGGGCGTCTCGCCAGCCATTCGATCTTCAAGAGAAGGTTCAAAGAGCGGGCGAGACGCCCGCGCTCCCAGGCTCTGAGAAATTTCTTCCCTCTTTCCGGGCGCTTGGGCGACGTTCCCTTCGGGATCACGCCCATCGCACAGCACCGAATCATAGGTGCCGTGATAAGACCCACGAAACTTGATGATCTTCGGCCTGCCGGTGACCGCCCGCGCGACGTGGATCGCGCTCGACACTGCCTCTGATCCGCTTGTGCAGAGCAACACTTTCTCCGCGCACGGCACGTGCTGGTGAATCTTGTGCGCCAGCTCGATTTCAAGCTCGGTGACCCCGGCCCCAGAGAGCGGAGCGCTCTGAAGCGCCTGCACCACGCGAGCGTTGACGGCTGGATGGTTGTGACCGAGCAGGATGGGACCGAAGGCAAGGTGGTAATCAAGGTATCGATTGCCATCCGAGTCGGTCAGTATTGCACCCTGCGCCTCGCGGAATATGATTGCGGGTTGAAACTGCCGGGCAGAACTGGTGACTCCGCCTGGGATGAGTTGGCAGGCGTGCTCGCCGAGAACAGTAGGGGTGTGCGCCGTTTGATCAGTCATCGTTTGATCAGAGATCAGCTTTGGCACGATCGTAGGGGCAGGGCTTGCCCTGCCCTCCTAACCTCGATTATTCCGAGCAGGACGGGAAGGGCACGGTTTTCACGGTGCCGCAGAACGTGCTTCCCATAACCCCGTCGCTTTTTGCCCCGCGAGCGGTGTGTCGAAACACACCGCTCGCGGGGCAAAGGCTAACAAACAACATACGTACGGACGCTCGTTCGGCGGGGTTAAAACCGGTTAAAACCCCGCCCTTCCCTCCCTACCAGCAAACTGGAGGTGCCTTGAATAATCCGGGCTAAAGGGTACGGCAAGCCGTACCCCTACGCTGTAACCAACTACTATGATCCCTGTCGGGAGGATAACGAAAGAGATTTGCGCGCCACCGGACTACATCCCGGCGCTTCACTGAGCATTCGGTGGGGCCTTCCTGGCGGCGGTACCGTAGTGATAGACAGGCGCCTGGGTTCCTTGGACGGTGGCGCTTGCTCCGGTCGAGCTGACCGATTTCGACGGGCTGGAATGCGGCGTGGGTACAGGTTGGCCCGGTGGCTGTCCTGGCCCATTACCGTTGCCTGTGCTGGGTGCAGACACGAAGAGCTCCATCGGGACTGTCATGGCTGGACCACAACCAACCGCAGAGTGGTCCAACATAGCGTCCAGAACCACGTCTGAGACACCCGCATCCTTGAGAGCGATCACGTCCTCAGTTCCCACGGCGTACTTGCCGGCCTGGGTATGCACCATCCTGACGATCATCTCCTGGCTGATACCGGCATGAGTCAGCCTCACAATCGAGTCGTTGGTGAGCAAAACTCCGGCAGTTAACACTTCCCCCTCCGCCGATGGCTGCTGTTGAGCTGCAGCGAGGCCAGCCATTGCGACCAACGTCAGAAGCGAGAGCGTTGCAATCGTGGTTCTGGTCATCATTCCTCTACTGGTCATCATTTCTCCGATCGTTGCTGAAGGCCGGAGGTCACCGCGCTTACTGATCGCTCCGGATACACCTACACCCCCCTTCATCGGCTGAGACCCTGAAAACTTGAGAGCAATTCTTACCAAAGTCCTGAAGATCCCACAAAAAAACTGAATCTTGCTGCCCGGAATTAGGGTGCGACAGCGACTTGCGAGGGATTGATGCCCAATCCTGTCAGTTTCTTAACTTCCTGACCGTTATCGGTATTAATCACGTACAATGTCTGGTTTTTCGGATAGATCGCGTACAAAGAGTGGCCGTCGTTACTGAGGGTAAGGGCCCAAAACGGTCCTGTCGTGTGAAAGGTCGCCGCTGGTGTAAGCGTTTCGCGGTCCAGGACGGTTATCTCATCTGCTCCCAAAGCTCGATTCGGTCGAGCGACGGGCCCAGTGGGAATGTAAACCTTAGCTCCGTCAGGTGAGATAGGTAAAGCCGTAGGCATCGCCCACCGGCCATCACTGACCTGTTCTACCCGCTCCACGCGTTCTGTGGTCAGATCAATCTGGATCGCCCGCATGTAACTGGTAATGACCGTGAGGATTCTTCCATCTGGCGACACGACGGCCCCGGCAACCTCCGGGTGGACCCGCGTGGTGGCCGCCGCAGCCGGCGCAACGTCGAACACCTGCTTGGGGTTCGGAGGAAGAGCAACACTCCGCGGCGCGCCCAAACCCGAGGAGGTCACGGAGTACGAGAACACGGCATTCGCGGACGAGCACAAGACATTCAGAGCGGTTGGAGAAGGAACTAGGTGCATCCCGAAGCAGTCTCCTGGAAGAGCGACGGTACTGGTGAACTTCCGCTGCTGAACTCCGTAAATCGCCACAAAGAAAGAGTCCTTCTGAACAAGACCCTTTTGCTCGTCACTGGGTGTCCAGCGGTCGCTGGCTACGTAGAGGCGTTGGCCGTCGGGCGAAACCACCATGAGAGGTTGCTCCGGCCACACGGTGTAGTGAATTCGATCAGAGACCGCCTGCCGATCACGCACGTTTCCGGTTAATGCGTCGATTAGCAGCAATGTGTCCGTCTGCGATGGTACCGGATGGGATATGACGAAAAGCGTATTCCCGTCGGGTGAGAGCGCGAGCTCGGGGGTCAGCCCTGTTGGGATCCGCTTCATGACCTCGTTGTCAGTCGAGTCTAGAACTAGAACCTGCCCGCCGCCGATAGCACCCCCCTTTGTATCCACAATATAGAGCCGGTCGGATTCGGAGGTCTGAAAAGAGGAGTGGCCGGAACCGCTATCGGACAGCGCGAAGGCGAGCATGTGGCCCCCGCCTATTTTTGTTATCACAAGAATCAGGAATGTCAGTTCTGCGAGCGTGACTATTCCAAGTGACCTGAGCAACAAAGTGCCCTGGGCAACGAACCCGTCTTTCTTTTGAGGAATCCATGTCCACGTCATTCCACTTCGGCCTCCGAGCCTGCAACCTACCACCAAACCACCCCGGATGCAACCACCAGCCGAATCACCAGCCGAACCGAATCGGACCCTGAGCGGGCCGCCCAACAGGATGGTTTTGCCGCCTCGGAGGTTCCCTGGAACTGAAACCGGCCTCTCCTTTGAGCGAGACGGTCCGAAGTTTGGGAAATCCAGCCTAAAATGGAGAAGTGGGATGAATGGCTATGCACAGTAAGCCAGGCTCGACGGCCGGGCGAATTAGCAGAAGACGTGAGGAAGCGCCACGGAATCATTCGCAAAGGGCAAGGGGCAAAGTAGGCGGAGAGAACGATGGGCTTCTTCTCGGGTGACTTTAGCGCCTTCTGCGCTAGGACCCTGGGGCTAGCCGGAAGGCTACAGATGGCCCTAAAGCGAGGCCGCCGCGGGCTTCCGGTGACGTCAGCCTGGCGGACACCCCCCGGGGGGTATGCCCTATTTGCAAAAACGAACCCGAGAAGTGTTGTAGAATCATCAAAAGTGCCAAAAAACGAACCTAAAACGAACCTAAAGAAAGCGCCGGGATAAACCGACCTGGAGTTGAGGATGAAAGAGCCTCACAGGAAAGGAGTAGCGATCCACCCTGACCCCGAGTCATGCGCCAGCA
>DATJYK010000251.1:0-2192 GCA_035578005.1 Terriglobia bacterium | reverse complement strand
CAAGCGGGTTCTTTCGCCTTCCAGGGCAGGCAGGGTTTGAGGCATAGCCACCTCCTCTATCTGCAAGTATACACTACGCACAGATAAAGGCCACAAAAAAAAGAAACGCCAAAAAGCCCACGTCTATGTCGCGCACCCGGCTACGGCACGCACGACGATAGCGCGTGCCGGCCAGTGCTATACTAACATGGTGAGCAAAAACGCCCGAAAAAGCAGAACCCGACAGTTCACGGTCGTGATCGAGCAAGATGAAGACGGCTATTATGTGGCAAGTGTGCCGTCGCTACCGAGTTGTTACACACAAGCCCGCAACCTGGAAGAACTCGCTCCCCGAATCCGAGAAGTGATCGCGCTCTGCCTTGCCGAGCAGAGGGCTCCGCTCATGAAGTTCGTTGCCCTCCAGCAAGTCGAGGTTAGCGCTTGACTCGACTGCGCCCGGTTCGTGCCAGGCAGCTCATTGGATTCCTTGAAAGCTTAGGTTTCAGTCGGGTCCGACAGAAGGGAAGCCACAAGTTTTTTCGCCATCCCGATGGCCGCACTGCAACTGTTCCTGACCATCGCGGCGAGGATCTTGGACGCGGCGTTCTTGCCAAAATCCTGCGCGACGCTGGCACGGATTTCGAGCAGTTCTCTCTTTGGCTTGCTCGATGAAACCGACCATTGCTAACTCTCCCAAAGCCTTGATCGCATCAATCGATGCCGTGCGGCGAGCGGGGATGGAAGCTGCAAGAACGCCGAAGCATGGCAATTCGCTATCGGATTTTACCTCGAGCCGCGACCTTCCACGAGCCAACCACCTCCTCATTCCGGGTCAAGAACACTTCGTCATGCATGTTGACGCAAGCGCACACGTGGTTTGGGATCACGGTGACCACTTCGCCCACCTGAAAGCGATGAGTGGAACCCGTGATGTCCAAGTGACCGTGCTCTTCGTTCAACTTGATGATCTCCGCGTCCGGCGCTTCCACCACGTAGCCGTGCCCGGATTTCGGTCCTGAACCGAGCGCGTCTGAAGACAATGTCTTCGAGCCGGCGTCAATCATGGCGCGGCCGGGCACCGCGGTTGAAACCACCGTGGCCACCACGCGCGCGGCGCAATCCTGCAGGCGGCAGACGCCCTGATAAAACGTATTGAGATCGTTGTAGACGTACGTGCCCGGCCGGATCTCGGTGATGCCCGGAATCTTCGCAGCCAGCGGCGCCGAGGGCGTGGATCCGCCGGAAACGATCTCAAGGGGTATGCGTGCTTCCTCGAAAGCGGCGAGAGTGCGCTGCACACGGCTGGCCGAGCGTTCGGCCTCGGCCAACCGCTCTTCCTCTGCGCCCCAGATGTTGCCCGAGTAAGTCATGAGACCGCGGAACGTGAGGCCGGGAAGCTTGGCCACTTGCTGCGCCAACTCCACGCAGGCAGGGCCCGGCTCGAGCCCGCAACGGCGCATGCCGGAGTCAAACTCTACCAGGATGCCGATGGAGGCGCCTTGTGCGCTCATGGCGCGAGAAAGCTCCTGCGCCGTCGCGCAGTTGTCAAGCGACAGCAACATCTTCCGCTTGCTCGCCAGCGTAGCCAGGCGCTTGAGCTTTTCCGCCCCCCAAATCGGATAGGCCACCAACAAGTTGTCAAAGCCCGCGCCCGCCATCACCTCGGCTTCGCCCACCTTGGCCACCGTCAGGCCAATGGCGCCTCGCTCCACTTGCCGTCGCGCCAGCTCAGGAGTTTTGTGGGTCTTGATATGAGGGCGTAAGCTGAAGCCGTGCCGGCGGCAGAGAACCGCCATCCGGTCGAGATTCCGATCAAGAATGTCCAGGTCAATGGTGAGTGCCGGCGTTGAGAGTTCACGATAATGCATCGAGATCCCCTTGTCCGAGTCTTTACAAACTGAGCGTTCTCGCCGCCTCAAACGGTGGTTTTGCGTAAATTTTACCGACTTCAAGCCTCGCTAATTCTAAAAGACTTCTTGGCTTTGTGTAAAATTTACACAAAGCCACCAAGTTATTGATTGCACGTAACTTCTTGGCTTTGGCAACACAACCCAAATCCATAATCTATTCATTCTAACTAGCCAAGGGCTTCGCCCTTGATATCCCGTGTCCGCCGGGATTCGGGGTTCGGGACTCGGGATTCGGTGGCCAGTAGGCAGTCAGCAGTCAGCAGGTCCGCAACTCGGAGGTGCGAGCGATGTTGGTGAAGGCGT